>JANYCP010000234.1 GCA_025360265.1 Gemmatimonadota bacterium | reverse complement strand
ATATGTGCGGTCGAAGGCGAAGGCATGCGTCGCCGCCGGCATGCACTCCGAAGTCGTCACGCTGCCCGCCGATGTGGACCAGGCGACAGTCGAGGCAGTGATCGATCGGTTGAACGACAATCCTGCCATTCATGGCATTCTCTGCCAGTTGCCGCTGCCGAAGCATCTCAATGTCGAACCAATTATTCGTCGAATCGATCCGGCCAAGGACGTGGACGGATTCCACCCGGTCAATGTCGGCAAGGTTGTCCTTGGTGATCCGACTGGTTTCAAGCCCGCGACGCCGCTCGGCGTGCAGCAGCTGCTGCTACACTCCGCCATCGAGACCCAAGGTGCCAATGTCGTGGTCGTCGGTCGTTCGCATCTTGTCGGTCGTCCGCTCGCCAACATGCTGTCGCTGCCCGGCGCTGGTGGTGATGCGACCGTGACGTTGGCACACTCGCGTACGCGCAATCTCGAAGCTGTCTGCCGCACGGCGGACATTCTTGTCGTCGCGATCGGTCGGGCCGAGTTTATCAAGGCCAACGCAGTGAAGCCCGGAGCAACAGTGATCGACGTCGGCACCACACGGGTTGTCGATGCGAGCAACGTGCGCGGATATCGCCTCAGCGGGGACGTCGCATTCGCAGAAGTCCGTGCCATTGCCGGCGCGATCACGCCGGTACCCGGCGGCGTCGGGCCGATGACCATCGCGATGTTGCTGGTGAATACCCTGCAGGCCGCCGAGCAGTTCACGAGCGCAGCGTGACGAGCGTTGAGGAAGCGTGGACCGTCTCAAAGCTGGCCCGGGTCATCAAGGGGCGTGTCGAGCAGGATGGCGAACCGATCTGGGTACGCGGCGAGCTCGTCGGCATCAAGAAGTATCCCAGCGGACACCTCTACTTCACCCTGCGCGACGAAACCTCCAAGATCGATTGTGCGATCTGGAAGCAGGTTGCCGTGCGGCTCAAGGAGCCGCTGGTGGAGGGGTCAGAAGTGTTCGCCCTGGGCGCGCCGCGTGTCTGGGAAGAAAAGACCTCGCTGCAGTTCAACATCACCCAGATCATTCCTGCTGCTGCCGTCGGCGCCAAGGCGCAATCGGTGGAAAAGACCAAGCAGGCACTCCTCAAGGACGGATTGCTCGATCCGGCCCGCAAGCGGTCACTGCCGCCGTATGCCGCGCGGATAGCAGTCGTTACGTCCGTGGCTGGCGCGGCGGTGCACGACATCATCACGGTGGCGCGGCGCCGCTGGCCATCGGTGGAACTTCTGGTGGTCAACAGTGCGGTGCAGGGCGAAGGTGCTCCGGCCGAACTGGTGCGCGCGCTCCGTATCGTGGCACGTCTCGACGAAATCGACTGTTGCATCATCGGCCGCGGCGGTGGTGGCAAGGACGATCTCGCCGCGTTCAACGATGAAGCGGTCTGTCGGGCGATCGCCGCGTGTCCTGTGCCCGTGATCAGCGCTGTCGGTCATGTGGATGTCACGCTCGCCGACCTCGTGGCCGATGTGCGTGCGGCGACGCCGTCGCAGGCGGCGGAATTCGCGCTTCCCGATCGCGCTGAGCTCGCGCCCCGAATCGCAACGGCTGGCACGGCGTTGCATCGCGCCCTGCAAAACGTGGTCACCGTTCGTCGAGCACGGTTGGAGAGGACGCGGGACCGGATCGGTGCCGCACTGCTCGATCAGGTGCGTCGTTCCGAGCGGCGCTTGCTCTCGGTGAAAGCACGCATTGCGCCGGCGCTGACGCGAGTGGTCGATCGACGGCGCAGCGGGTTGCAGCGACTCGCCGGGCAATTGCACGCCCTCTCGCCCGTGGCAGTGCTCGGCCGCGGCTACTCCCTGGCGAGGCACGCCGATGGCCGGCTGCTGCGCCAGGTTGCCGACTTTCCGGTTGGTGCTGCATTCACGCTCACCGTCTCCGATGGCGCGATCGCCGCGCGGGTGGAGGAACAATGACCAAGGCAACCGCACCGACGCTGGGCGACGATCTCAAGCGCCTCGAAGAAATCGTGCGACGTCTCGAAGATGAAACGCTCGAACTGGAAGCCGCACTCTCGCTCTTCGAGGAGGGCGTTGGCCGCCTGAAGGCAGCGCAATCGCGACTCACCGAAGCCGAGATTCGCGTGCGCCAGGTGCTCGATGACTCGTCTACCGGCGATGGACCGTTACGGACCGAGCCACTGGATGGCTGAACCTGAGCTGGGCGCCGCCGCCGCCCTTCTCACCGAAGCACGTCAGATCGTCGATGCGGAGCTGGAGCGTTGCGCCAATCGCCTCGCCGCGGAAGTTGCCGGCCCGCTCGGCGAGGCGCTGGCGTATGCACTGAGAAGTCCGGGGAAGCGGGTGCGTCCGGCGCTGGTGATCGCGGCCTATCGGGCGGCCGGCGGTCGGTCCGATGCGATTGCCGGAATTGCCACTGCGGTTGAAGTGGTGCACACCTATTCACTGGTACACGATGACCTGCCGTGCATGGACAACGACGACATGCGACGTGGCCGACCAACCATTCATCGCGCATTCGATCCGGCGATCGCCACCCGGGTGGGCTATTTGCTCGTGCCGGTGGCCGCCGAGGAATTGGCGCGCGCCGCAGAGCGCCTGGAGTTGAGCCCGGCGGCAACAGGTGCCCTCGCGCTCGAACTCTTCGAAGCCGGCGGCATTCGCGGCATGGTCGGCGGGCAATGGCTCGATCTTGAAGCCGAGCATCGTCGCCTGAGCATGGCAGAGCTGATCACGGTGCACCGAGGCAAGACCGGCGCGCTCATCCGCGCGGCCGCCGCGCTCGGCGGGATCGCTGCCCGTGCCGAACCTGCCGTGCTCAACGCGCTTCGCGGGTACGGCGAGGAAATTGGCCTGGCATTCCAGGTGGCCGACGACGTACTCGACGCGACCGGCACGACCGAGGAGCTGGGCAAGCGGGCCGGCCGTGACGTGGCCTTGGCCAAGTCGACCTACGTCTCGGTGCTGGGCGTTGATGCGGCCCGTCGCGAAGCAATCCGCCACCAGGAACTCGCCGTTGCGGAGCTGGCGGACGTTTCACTGGTGAGCGAGTCGCTCGTTGCGCTGGCCCGGTATATTGTGATGCGACCGTCATGACTGACTCCACCACGGGAGCACCTGTGTCATTGCTCGACCAGATCAAGGGTCCCGACGACGTCCGACGCCTGTCGCGCGAACAGCTGCCGCAGCTGGCGCAGGAGGTTCGCGAACGCCTGATCGATTGCGTTTCTGTCACAGGCGGACACATCGGCGCCTCTCTCGGCGTTGTCGAACTGGTGATCGCGCTCCTCCACGAATTCAATTCGCCAACAGACAAGGTGCTCTGGGACGTGGGTCATCAGGCCTACGCCTGGAAACTTCTCACCGGGCGCAACGAGAATTTTCCAACTCTCCGAACCGTTGGCGGTATTTCCGGGTTCCTCAAGCGCGATGAAAGTGCACACGATCATTTCGGCGCCGGCCACGCCGGCACCGCGATGTCCGCCGCGTTCGGCATGGCGACCGCACGCGACCTGAGGGGTGAACACAACAAGGTGATCGCTGTGGTTGGAGATGGCGCGTTGACTTGCGGTTTGTCCTACGAGGGAATGAACAACGCGGGTCACTCCGATCGCGATATCATGCTCATCGTCAACGACAACGGCATGAGCATTTCGCCGAACGTCGGCGCGATTTCAAAGTTGTTCGGCGGAATTGTGGCGGATCCGCGCACCGATCGGATCAGGGAACGCGTCAAACGTGTCACCCTCAAGCTCGGCGAAGTGTTCGGCGATGGCGTGGTTGGATTCGCGCGCAACGTCGAAGAATCCGTCAAGAATCTCTTTTCCGAAGGGATGCTCTTCGAGGAACTCGGCTTCCGGTACTTCGGACCGATTGACGGCCACGATCTCGGCAAGCTGTGCGACACACTGGCGTTTGTCGGTCCGATGAAGGGGCCGCGAGTCATTCACGTGCTGACCGAAAAAGGAAAAGGCTTCTCGTTCGCGGAAGCGAATCGCGAGAAGTGGCACGGGCTCGCCGCGTACGATCCCAAGACTGGCGAAGCGCGCAA
The DNA here is from genome assembly GCA_025360265.1 of Gemmatimonadota bacterium. Lineage (GTDB taxonomy): Bacteria > Gemmatimonadota > Gemmatimonadetes > Gemmatimonadales > GWC2-71-9 > Palsa-1233. Next base: position 631 of record JANYCP010000234.1, on the reverse strand, counting down.
GAAGGCGAGTGGGCCACCGACGTGGACCCAGGTCTTTGGCGATACCGTCACGGCACTCGCCGATGAGCATCCGGAACTGGTGGCGATTACCGCGGCGATGCCGAGCGGCACTGGAACGAATATTTTCGCGAAGGCTCATCCCGATCGCTTCTTTGATGTCGGGATTGCCGAAGGGCATGGTGTCACCTTCGCTGGCGGCCTGGCCACGCAGGGGATCCGCCCGATCGTCGCGATCTATTCGACGTTTCTCCAACGCGCCTACGACAACATCATTCACGACATCGCCGTGCAGCACTTGCCCGTGGTGTTCTGCATGGATCGGGCGGGATTGGTTGGTGAAGATGGCCAGACGCATATGGGGCTGTACGACATTGCCTACATGCTGGCCGTTCCGGGTATGACGGTGACGGCGCCGAAGGACGCCGACGAACTGGTTGGGCTGCTGCGGACCGCCCTCGTGCACGACGGTCCGTTTTGCACGCGCTACCCACGCGACAAGGCGCCCACCGACCCGAATCCCATCGCGAGTGTCGCCGCGATTCCGTACGGAACATGGGAGATGCTTCGACCAGGCGCCGATGTGGCGATTCTCGGCGTCGGGACGATGGCCTTGCCGGCGCTTGCGGCGGCG
>JANYCP010000225.1 GCA_025360265.1 Gemmatimonadota bacterium | reverse complement strand
TTGACCGGCGCGTCAACGGGCTTGGCGATGCTTCCCGGACGAACCTTCTGCAACCCGTCGGTGATCACTCGGTCGCCATTGACCAGCCCGGAGTCCACCAGCCACCGCTCACCAACCCAGAGACTCGCGTGCACGTCGCGGCTCCGCACCGTGTCTCCCATCGTCACGACATAGACCGACTGCCGCCCGAGCGCCTGCACCACCGCCCGCTGCGGGACGAGGATCGCACTGTCGCGCACCAAACCTTCCAGGCGCACTCGGACAAATTCCCCCGGGACGAGTAGACGCTGATGGTTCGGTAGTTCCGCCCGGAATTCCTGGGTGCCGGTCGAGGAGTCAAGCACCGCAGCCACGTAGTCCAGTTTTCCCGTTTCACCATACTCCACGCCATCCGGCAGCACGATGCGCACGCGCGCTGTTCCACCAGCCTGGAGCGCCTTGGACGCGCGAGGATCGCGGCGCCACTGAAGTACCTGCTGTGTTGACGGCCGGAAGGACACGCGCACCGGATCGACCACATCGATGGTAGTCAGCAAATCGCCCGGTCCGGTCACGCGCGCACCGAGCATCAAGTTTGCCTTGCCAACGCGTCCAGCAATTTCTGCCTTGATCTCGGTGTCGCTGAGATCCTTGGCGGCGCGATCCACCGATGACTTCGCATCGTCCACTGCGGCGCGCGCCTGCGCCTGCGCCGCGTCAGCGTCGTCCATGTCGCGCTGGGCCACGGCGTGTTCAGCCAGCAGCGGACGCAAACGCGCCACCGCGCGATTGGCGTTGTCGAGCCGCGACTGAGATTGCGTTAAGCGCGCCTGCGCACCGCGCCACGCCGCGTCGTACGCCGTGCGATCGATCTGGAAGAGGGCTTGCCCGACGGCCACCTGCGCGCCTTCCTCGATCGGTTCGGCGGTGATGATTCCCGCCACTGGCGATCGCACCTCGACGCGACGCACCGCGGCAACCTGGCCGGCGAATTCCTCCGTCTCAGCGACACGTTCCGGATGCACAACGACCACCGAGACGGTCGGCGGTGGCGGCGCCTGCTGGGTCGGTTTGGCGCAGGAATTCAGGAGGAACGCGGCGCTCGACAGCAGCACCGCAGGGACCACGAGGGAGTAACGGGTTCCGGACACAGCAACCTCTACGATCGGGGGCGTGAGCGGAACAAGGTAGTCAAATACCGCTATAATTCATATATGAACGATGTAAGGACTGCAAGGCGGGTCCTGCGGATACCCCAGCCTAGCTCAGTTGCGCCGCGATGCGTCCGGCGGCCTGAACTCCGCCGAGCAGGACCTCGCCCACGGCGAGACCATCCCGCCACGCGCCAGTGAATGCGATCCGCGACTCCGCCCGCTCTACTCGATCGACTTCAGCAAGCCGCTCGCCGTGACCGGCAACAGCCTGCGGCAGTGTCTTGGGCCACCGCGCGACGTTCACGAGCACCGGCGGACCGGAGACGGCAAGGAGACTACTGCATTCCTCAAGGACCGCCGCAACCAGCTCAGTATCACCGCGACTGATCAGGTCGGGCTGGAACACGCCACCGACAAACGCGGTGATCAGGACATGATCCGGTGGTGCGCGGTCGGGAAAGAGTGAAGACGGAAATACCATCGACAGCACGTTCCGCCGTTCGATCGATGGGACCAGCAGGCGCGATGCGTCGAGTGGATGCCCCACACTGTCTCGCCGGAAGCCGAGCGACACCGACGCGACCGACACATGTGGAATCGTTGACACCGCCAGCAGCCGATCGGCGGCGGGCAGATCAAACGTGATCGCACCAAACCCCGTCGCTGGTACCGCAACGATCACCGCATCGAACCGTTCGGCTTCAGCGCCTGATGCACTCACTTCCATCCCGCCGGCGATCGAACGAATGCGCCGTACCGAAGTACTGGTGCGCACATCGCCAGACCACGCCGCCAGTCGTTCGGCGAGTTGCTGCATGCCGTCTGCACAGCTCCAGCTTCCGGATGCGCGTCCTTTCGCGCGACGCCGCGATTCGATCCGGGCCCGGGCGCTTCGCTGCAGGGCCGACCCGGCGCGGCCCTGGTCGACGATCGCAGGAAACGCATAACGCGCCAGAATCTGTCGTGGATCGCCGGCGCTCGTGCTTGCGATCAGCGGATCGAACATTCGCTCCGCCATCTCGGCACCAAATCGCCGCCGCGCGAAGCGGTCGACCGATTCGTCGCTCACGTCGCGCTGCGCCGGGATCAATCGCTCCTTGAGGAGCCGTAGTCGGCCGGCGATTGAAAGCAGTGACGAAGAACTCAGTTCGGAGGTCGTGCGGGGCAGCAGCACCGGTGCGCCGTTGAGCACGATGTACCGCGTCGCACCGGCTGATCCTGCGCGCACCGTCACGTTGGACACGCCGACAGCGTCGAGCAGTTCGCGAACCACCGGCGATGGCTCCGCCGCCATCGCCGGTCCGGTGTCGATCAGCCAGCCGTCGCGGTGGATCGTACGCACCACGCCACCCACGCTCGCCTCGCGTTCAAACACGACGGGCACAACACCGCGGCGCCTCAGCTCGGCCGCGGCAGCGAGCCCCGCGAGCCCGCCGCCGATGACGGCGACGCGCGCTGCACTCAAGGATGCACCGACACGTGGTAGCCCACCGGGTCGAGCAGTCCAAAGGAATTGCGATCCGATACTTGCACGACGGTGACGACGTACGAGGACGCGCGCGACATATCGGGGACGTTGATCGTCGCCAATGTTCCGCTCGAGAGGCTTCCCAATACCATCACGTGGGTGCCCGCACCGTCCGCGTTGGTCGCGACCTGATATCCGTTCGATACCGCGACCGACACGACTGGCCCGCCACTGACGAGGAGCACGATCGCGCCATCGGTATTTCCCGCCCCCGCAAGCGCAAGCGTAAGGGTGCCGGCGGTCGGCATCGGCGTCTGGTCGGTGGTGCAGGCGGCCGCAAGAAACGCGACCATCACGATACGGCGGATCATGGCGTCCCTCCAACTTGCTGCAATGGAACCGGCACCCGCTGCCCCGTGCGCCGCAACCACGCCGCATAGTCGCCGACATCGTACCCACCATTTTGGTTGCCAATCGCATCGAGGTATGCCACGGCCGCTGCACTCAATGGCGGCCCGCCGAGCAGCGCACGGGCCGCAGCAGCCGCATCAATCACGACGCTACTCTGAAAGACGGCGGTCAGGTCGAACGCTCGATTCAGCGTCAGGTCGAGTACACCAACACCGCTGGTATCCCCACGCCAACCAATGAACTCCGCCCCGAGGCTTGGTGTCGCGGTCAGGTGGACCAGCGTTCCTGCCGCAACGAACGCACCAACGCCTACCGCACCAGCAATATTGGCGGTAACCAATCCCGGTCCACTCGTCGTCACCCGCACTCGGTTGTCCACCGCGAAGCTGGCAAACACCGTGTCGGGTGCTCCACCGCGGGCTGTGAGCGTGTGATCACGCGCGCCCGCATCACTCCAGGCAAGAAAGCGTGCCGCACTGCGACCGTCAAATGAGACCTGCGTCGAATCGACCGATAGCGCAAGCACGTCACCGGGCGCGAGAATCTCCTGATAGCTCGACGTTGCAACACCACCGATCCGAATGCGGGCGAATGGCACCAGCGATGCGATCAGACTTGGCACGCCACGCAAGTAACGAAAGGTGATGTTCCCGTTCGCGGTAGACGTGATATGGTCGAAGCGCGTGTTAAGCGCGATCCCGTTCCAATCCACGGCCGCTGGCAGCGTCGCAAGACCAAAGTCGTGATTACCGGTGCTGCCCGGGTAGGAATCGCCGAGATCGCCGCGATTGCCGCCATAGGGCGTACGCAACTGATTAAGTCCATCTGCCTGGATGAGTGCCACACCGTGTCGGGTGCCGGTATTCACGCGATTCAACGGCGGCGAACCCTGGGCGACCCGTTCATCGTCGATCTGCCAGAGCAACAGGCCAGGCATCTTGGCGCGTATCCATGAGGAATTCATTTGCGCAGTATCAGTTCCCACCGCGCCACGGTTCTCGAGCAGGAAGTAGAGGGGGCCGTTCGTGCGCGCATAAAAGACCGTGTTGCTCGTCTGCACCGGCGCGACGGTCCGCGTCGCTCCCGAGACCAGCGTGTCGACATTGATCCAGCCGAGCTGTACCAGCGACCATGCGTCGAATGACGACGGCGAATACGGACGCGCGTAGGTGCCCGATGACATCAGGCTCCATTCACCGGCCCCTTGCGTCCCCGAGTTCCCGTCCGTGTCGTACAGGTCGGGAAGGCCGAAGGCGTGTCCGGTTTCGTGGGTCACGGTTCCGATCGGCATGATCTGTCCGCCAGTGCACGCCTGATCACCGCCAACCGCCGACTGGATAGTGTAGGAGTTGATCGTCAGGAACTGACCGGGAATCGGGTGGCCAGCGGCATCGCGCCGTGGCGTCTTGGTCACATACGCCTGGCCGTTGTTCCAGAGCGAGATCGTCGCCCGATGCGACCAGATCCCCGCACTGCCGCACGCACCGTCAATCTTGGGCTGCAGAAACGCCACCACGTCGATCACGCCATCGTCATCACCGGAATTCGGAATGCCATCGGGCCCGTCATTGTCGTACCGGTTCCAGACGGTGTCGGCTCCAACACCGTTGGAAATCGCATCAAGCGCACCAACCAGAAGCTCACCCATGCGTGACGCAGTGTGACTGGGACAGGCGGCGAAGACACCGATGCCATTGCATCCGTCCTCGTAATAGGACGACGGGTTTGCCGCGGTCACCCATCCGAACACCTGACCGTCGAGCGAGATATTGTTGCGGGATGCGGCGGCGTAATAGGTCTTGACGCTCCAGGCACGACCGACCGGAGTTGGCGAGAAGAAGAGGTCCTCATATTGGTTGGTGGGAAACGGTACCGCGACATCGGGGTAGCCGATCGGCACGACGGGTACGAAGTAATTCCCCCGGATCACCGGCTTCGCACCACGGTTGAGGAGCGCGACGTTGCCCGACCGCAGCATGCCAAGACGCGCGTCGCGAACCTGCGCCGCGCGGCGACGCCACCCGCCGTCGACGGCGAAGTCGAAGCCGCGCACCTCGAATTGGCCGAGCTGAGCACGCGGATACTGCGCCGCAAGGCGCGTTCCGAACAGGCACGCGAACGCCAACACCATGCGCCAGTTGATGTTAGCTCGCTGCCTACAGCGCCCGAACAGGTTTTCGGCTTGTGTCGATCTGGTCACGGTCCTAAATTTCACTCCTTGTAGCAGATCCGACATCCCGCAGTTCGATGTAGTTCCACCCGAGCTCCGAGAGGGCCCGTGGCGACTGAACCACTCATGTCCGAGGTGGCACTAATGTCCCAGGTGGCACTCTTCGACAAGTGCCGGAGTTTTACTGCCGCGCGTGAAGTCCAAGCCGCTGGCATGTACCCTTACTTCAAAGCTATCACCGAGTCGGATGACACCGAGGTCGTCATTGAAGGCAAGAAGCGCCTCATGCTCGGGTCGAATAATTATCTGGGCCTGACGCATCACCCAAAGGTACTTGAAGCGGCGACGAAGGCATTGCACCGGTACGGCTCCGGCTGCACTGGCTCGCGCTTCCTGAATGGGTCGCTTGATATCCACGAACAGCTCGAAAGTGCGCTCGCAGAATTCCTGGGGAAGGAAGCCTGCATGGTTTTCTCGACGGGTTACGGCGCCAATCTCGGCCTCATCGCTGGAATTCTCGGCCGCAAGGAAACGGTCTACCTCGACAAGCTCGACCACGCCTGCATCGTTGACGGCGCCAAGCTCGCGTTCGGTGACACGCAGCGATTCAATCACGGCGATCTCGTGCAACTTGAACGCTTGCTGGAGGAGAACAACAGCAAGTACGGCAAGTTGATCGTGGTCGATGGCGTGTACTCGATGGAAGGCGATATTGCGGACATCCCTGAGCTGTCGCGGATCGCGCGCAAGCACGGTGCGGCGCTCGCGGTCGACGATGCACATGCGCTCGGCGTCCTCGGCCCCAAGGGCGATGGCACCGGTGCACACTTCGGCATGCAATCCGAAGTGGACATCATCGCCGGCACGTTCTCGAAGTCGCTCGCGTCCGTGGGCGGGTTCCTCGCTGCAGACGAATCGATCATTCATTATCTCAAGCACAATTCGCGGCAGTTCATCTTCACCGCGTCGCTCCCGCCGGCCAACACCGCCGGCGTACTCGCTGCGCTTCAGGTCATGCAGGACGAGCCCGAACGGCGGCCCGCCTTGTGGAAGAACGCCAAGCGGCTGCAGGATGGCTTCCGTTCACTCGGCTTCGATATCGGACCAACCCAGACGCCAATTGTCCCGGTCCTCGTGGGCGAACTCAACACGACGTTCCTCTTCTGGCGGAAGCTCTTCGACGCGGGTGTCTTTACCAACCCCGTCGTGGCGCCCGCCGTACCGATGACAGAGTGCCGTCTTCGCACGTCCCTGATGGCAACGCACACCGATGCACAGATCGACTTTGCGCTCGACGCCTTCGGTCGCATCGGCAAGGAGCTGGGGGTCATCTGAGTAGCGCGCCGGTCATCCGGCGCGTCGAGACCTCGAAGGACCTCGCGCGCTTCATTGATCTGCCGTACCGGTTGCACCGGCGGGACCTCAACTGGGTCCCGCCATTTCGCGCCGAGGTCAAGAAGCTCCTCGATCGCAAGCACAATCCGTTCTTTCACCATGCCGAAGCCGACTACTTCATCGCCGAACGCGACGGTGAAGTCGTGGGGCGCATCGTGGCAATTCACAATCACCTGCACAACGAGTATCACAAGGACAAGGTCGGGTTCTTCGGCTTCTGGGAGTGCATCAATGATTTCCAGGTGGCCGCCGCCCTCTTCGACACCGCGGGTGCGTGGATCAAGGCCCGCGGCCTCGGCACGATGCGCGGCCCGATGTCGTTTTCTGTCAACGATGAATGCGGCCTGCTGATCGAAGGGTTCGACATGCCCAACTCGATCATGATGCCGCACAACCCGCCGTACTATCTCACACTGATGGAAACGGCCGGGTTCACCAAGGCGAAGGATCTCATCGCCCTGCAGGGTGGATCGCTGGCCGGGCCGGTGACGCCGCCCGAGCGGACGGCACGCGCGGTGGAGCTTCTCAAGAAGCGGTACGGCATCACGATTCGGCCGCTCAACATAAAGAAATTTGCGTCCGAAGTGGAACTGGTAAAGAAGCTGTACAATGCCGGCTGGGAAGACAATTGGGGGTTTATCCCGATGACCGACGCCGAGATCGACGTGCTCGCTGCGGCGTTCAAGCCGGTCGTGGTTCCCGAACTCGTTCCGTTTGTCGAGAAGGACGGCGTACCGATCGCGTTCGGGCTCACGCTGCCCGACCTCAACGAAGCACTCCGCTACAATCGCAACGGTGCCATGTTCCCGGCCTCCCTCACGATGCTGTACAAGATCAAGATGAAAAAGCTGACCCGGTCCCGCATCCTGCTGCTCGGCGTCCTGCCTGAGTGGCGCGGCAAGGGGATCGACTCCGCGCTCTATCACTGGATCTGGAGCAAAGCTGCCGAGCGCGGCATCGGCTGGGGCGAGGCAAGCTGGCTCCTCGAGGACAACACCGGCATCATCCAGGGACTCAGCAAGGCCGGGTTTACTCCCTATCAGACATTCCGCGTGCTCGACCGACCGACATGAACGTGTTGGTCACCGGAGCGACTGGCCTGGTGGGCGGTCACCTGATCGACCGATTGATCGAGCGCGGTGACACCGTCACCGCGCTCGTTCGTTCACCGGAACGCGCGGCACCTCTGGCAACCCGCGGTGTGAGCCTCGTCGCGGGGGACCTTGGCGACACCGCCGCGATTGGCGCTGCGGTCCGCGGACAGGACGTCGTCTATCATTCCGCCGCCAAACTCGGTGCCCGGACTGAATCCGAGTTGATGGAACCCAATCGCGAGGGCACCCGGCGAATTGCGACCGCCTGCGCGGCGCAACCGAATCCGCCGCGCCTGGTGCTGGTGTCATCGATGGCGGCCGGTGGCCCTTCACGGCACGGTGTGCCGAAAGCGGTCGCAGGCGATGATCACCCAGTAACGATGTATGGTCGCAGCAAGCTCGCCGCAGAGCAGGTACTGCCGTCGCTGTCGCTCCCGTGGACAATTCTCCGGCCGCCAACCGTCTACGGGCCGAGGGATCGCGATAATCTCCTGCCCTTCTTCAAGACGGCGGGGTTCGGCATCGCGCCGATGCTCGGCGATGGATCCATGGAGCTGTCAGTCGTTCACCTGGCCGATCTTGCCGACGCGCTCGTCGTCGCAGGCACCGCGCCAGAAATCATCGGCAAGGTGTTCTACGTCAATCATCCCGATATCGTATCGACCGCCAACTTGTTGCGCGCCATTGCGCGCGCGCTGCATCGCGACGTGATCCCGCTGCCCATTCCACGCTGGGCGGTCCGTGGCGCGCTGACGATTACCGGCGCCTGGGCGGAACTGTTTCACCAATCATCCATTCTGCATCCGGACAAGGTGAATGAGTTTTTTCAGGAAGCGTGGACCGCCGACCCAGGAGCGTTCATGGCGGCAACTGGTTGGCGGCCGAAGTTCAATCTCGAGGATGGTCTGGCGGATACCGCAGCGTGGTACCGCAGCAACGGGTGGGTTTGACGAGGTACGACAACGCTCCTCGTCCTACACGCAGTGAGGGACCTCCAGTGTCTCCGAATCACGGAGTCTGAAGGTCCCTCGCGTTGCTCAGGACGAGGCCGTCGCGCCCTCGTCTCTCGGCTACTGAACCGTGATCGATCCCTTCATTCCCATCGCCTGATGCGGGATGCAGTAGATCTTGTACTTGCCAGCCGGAGCGCCGGCGAACGACACCGACACCGAGCTGCCATCGCTGATCATCTCGGTCGACATATCCTGCGGCCCACCCTTGACGGCGGCGGTCAGGAAGGCAGCGGCGCCCGGCGG
>JANYCP010000216.1 GCA_025360265.1 Gemmatimonadota bacterium | reverse complement strand
CCAAGGCAATTGCATGGTCGCACCGACTTCGGCGCGCCATTGCTTGCCCAGGGCTTTGAAAATCGCGTACATAGATTCCGCTCCCAAAATAGCCCGCAAATCTATAAGGGGCATGGGGTTGGTGCAAGGGCGCTAGATTCCTCAGCTGAGCCTGTTTCGGGCGGGAGATCCTGTGCGGATATGGGTTGGCTTGGCGCTCGGTACGGCAGTGGTTGCTGGCTGCCAGCCCCTCGATGCCCAAGTGACAGCGATAAGGCCGCCTATGGACGCTAACCAGCGGCCCGTGCCGGCGGTCAACGTCACCCGGTCGCCCGAAGAGTGCGTAAACGTCATGGCACCCCGGGACGGCACTCCGCACGACTCGTTGTGGTCCCCGCCTGAGTCGCGACAGATCATCCTGCCACCCATCGGCGATCTTCCGGGAAGTATGCAGCGCAAGACAGTTCTGGTACGATTCTTTCTCAACCAATTCGGCTCGCCAACACGCGTGGATTTCGCTGGCATCAATGACAGCGGGTATTCGAAGACCCTCAGAGCGATCATGATGGGCTATCGGTATCGCCCGGCCGTGTTCCGCGGATGCGTGGTCGCCAGCACGACCGAGCTTTCCATCACTTTTATTGGGCACAACGTGCATGTCACACAGCCGTGGCCGGCGATGCCGATTGGCCGCACCTGGCCGTCAATGATGCAACCGGCATGGACCATCGGCACCGCCGGTATGTTGCCGCCGTCATTCACCCCACCAGATAACTGCGAACCGAAACGGCCATCGTTTAGCTACGGCGAGTGGCCGGACGCGACAGGCCCTGGTGGCGATGGTCGCGTGGAACTGCGATTTGTAATTGATAGTTCAGGCACGCCGATCGACTCAACCGTTCGCGTGCTCGAGAGCACCGCACCGAAATATCTCGACGCCGTGAAGAAGCTTTTTCCCACCCTGCACTTCACGCCAGCCTGGTGCGACGGAGGTCCCGTCGCGATGGACGTGCAGCAGTTGTTCACCTTCTACAAGAACTGAACGTTTCCACTTACGCGACTGCGTAAAGCTCCGTCACGTCGCGTCCTGCTGGTCGCGACATCAACCTGAACTCATCGAGCCGCAACATCGGGTCGTCGCGGACCTCGAGGTCCAGTCCCCCCAGCCGCCCGATATTGGCGACGAGCTTGGTCTCTTCCTCAAGCAGATAGAGCGCGACGTCCGGATGTAGCCTGATCGCCAGCTTCCGCTCCTTCTTCTCGGTCCCGGCCCGCTTGAGCGCGCGCTCGAGCCTGCGCGCCACCACTTCGGGCGAAAAGACTCGACCAGTACCGTGACACGTGATGCATTCGCGAGTCATCGATGCCCAGAGCGATGGTCGCACCCGCTGACGGGTCATCTCAATAAGGCCAAGTTCAGACACCGCATACGCCCGCGTCCGCGCTCGATCACGACCGAGATGCGTCCTCAACTCCGACACAACGCGATCGCGATTTGCCTTCGTTTCCATATCGATGAAATCGGCGACGATAATGCCGCCCACGTCGCGCAACCGTATCTGCCGCGCGATCTCGCGCGCTGCTTCGATGTTCGTCCGCAGAATCGTCTTCTCAGGATCACGCTTGCCGGTGTAGCGCCCAGTGTTCACGTCGATCGACACCAACGCTTCAGTCGGCTGGATGATCAGATACCCACCGCTCGGCAATTCAACGCGCGGCTGGAAGAGGTCGCGAATCTCCTGCTCGATCTTGAAGCGATCGAACAACGGGATCGCTTCATCATAGAAATGCACGCGCTCGGTAAGTTCCGGATCAATCAGTTCAAGGTACTGACTGATTTCGTGATGCAGCTCGCGGGAGTCGACCCACAGGGCGTCAACCTTCGCCGAAAAGACATCGCGCACCAGCGAGCGCGTGAGTGACGCTTCGCGATGCAGCAACGCCGCTCCACGGCGCGCGAAGCCCTGCTTCCGCTTGATCTTCTTCCAGGTATTGATCAGCGAGAGGATCTCGCGACGGAAATGATCTTCCGTGACACCTTCAGCCACCGTGCGGACGATGACGCCGCCGGCGTCCGACGGCACCATACCGGAAACCATTTCGCGAAGCTTGGCGCGCTGCTCACGGCTTTCGATCTTGCGCGAGACGCCGACTTTCGTGGCGTACGGCATGTACACGAGGAAACGGCCAGCGAGAGAAATCTGCGCGGTGACGCGGCAGCCCTTGGTGGAAATCGGCTCCTTGGTCACCTGCACCGGGATCATGTCGCCCTTTTTCAGGCGCTCGGCGATGTCAGGGATTGCCCTTCGTGCGCCAACTTCGCGGCGGCCGCCGTCACCGCGACGCTTTGGCCGGACCGCGACAACGGCCGTTGCTTCAGCTGCAGAGCCGTCCACGACAGCTTCAGCCGACTCGACGTCGGGCGCATCGTCGTCGTCCTCTTCCTCTTCACGATCTTCCGGATCGTCGTCGTCTTCCGGCTCAAGCAGATCGGAGGCATGGAGATAGGCACTCTTTTCCATGCCGATATCAACGAATGCTGCCTGAATCCCGCCGAGTACTGCCTCGACCCGGCCGAGATAGATGTCGCCTACGGTACGGCGATGATCAGGGCGATCGACCAGCAGTTCGACGAGGCGATCGTCCTCGAGGATGGCAACTCGGGTCTCGCGGGGCGTACCAGATATCAGGATTTCGCGCTTCACGGGAGTCTCTGGGAGGTCTCGAGCGCCGGGGCGCCCGCCTCGCACTTAGAAGGGACGGTGACCGCCGAATCAGGTCCTGGCGCATCCCGAACGAGAGCCTCGACATCCGCGGCGAGTCACTGGTGGCACGGGACGAAATCGACGAAGCGGCGTCGATTGCGCCCGATGCCCTGCCAGGAACGGCCGGGAGTCGGAGCTGTCGCATGATGACGGGGAGATGCGCGGCGGTGGACCTACGGAACCGGCGGAGCTGACCTAGAAAATGACATGCAGCCCGGCGGCAGCGACTTACGCGGCTGCTTCGGGACGGAACTCGTGCCTGATTCATCTCGGGCTGCATGCCTAAAGTAATGTGACATTGCGACTTACGACAAGAGGCGCCGGCTAGATTGGGTCTTTTCTCCCCCTGTTGCGTGAACCGGGTACTAATGGCCCATGCCTTGCTGATATTCTCCCCCTATGACCCCATCCCGCCCCGCCAAATTCGCCGTCCTGGCCTGCTTCGCGACCATCCTGACTGCCAGCGTCTCTGGCTGCCGCAACAACGGGGACGTGAGCACGGGGCCGTCGCAGCTGATTATCGTGGCCGGATCGACCCAGCAGGCAACCGTCGGAACTGCCCTTCCGACAGCCCCGGCAGTCCGGGTTCAGGATGCGGCAGGTGCGGCAGTTTCCGGCGTTACTGTGCGGTTTTCCGTCACGGGAGGTGGGGGCACGATTATCGGCGATTCGGCCCGGAGCGACGCGGATGGTCGCGCCGCAGTGGGCCAGTGGATCCTGGGCACCAAGCCCGGGACGAACACTCTCCATGCCCAGGTGGCCAGCACCAGCGTCGCGGTCAATGTTGTGGCGACATCGGTCCCGGGGACAGCGGTGGGCATTCGGACCTCCAGTCAGCAGGGCTATCTCGCCTTGGTGAGCCATGCTGTGACGCCCGCACCGGCGGTGCTGGTGATCGATTCATACGGCAACGCAGTGCCCGGCACGACGGTGAGCTTCTCCGTTCTCATCGGCGGCGGCGTGATTACCGGTGCCAGCGCCACGTCCGACGCTGGCGGCGTCGCCCAGCTCGGTAGCTGGACACTCGGCAGCGCGGTTGGCGCGAATACCGTTCGCGCCAGCATTCCCACCGGCGCCACGTTGACCTTCACTGCCCAGGCGTTGAACTCGGCGCCAGTCATCACGGCATCATCGGCAACCTTGCAGGCCGGTTACCTGCAATTCCCGGTAGCGAACTTACCCCGCATCCTTGTGACTGATTCGGCCGCGCACCCGTTGGTGGGTGTACCGGTGACGTTCACCGTCAGCAGCGGCGATGGGTTGGTATCGGGCCCGATAGGTATCACTGGCTCGGACGGCATTGCTTCGCCCTCCGATTGGCGACTTGGCCTCACGAGCGGCTCCCTCACCGCGACAATTCCGCTTTCGGGCGCCGCGGTCACATTCAATGCCACGGGCGTCGCTGCATCGTTTCTCATTGATCTTCGATTCCTTACTGCGGTCAATGCCGACCAACGCGATGCGTTTGTCGCAGCAGCACGCCGCTGGATGGGAATCATCAGCGCGCACCTGACGTCAGTGCCGCTCAACCTGCCGGCCGGCGCATGCACCACGCTGCAACCTGCGCTCAACGAGACGGTGCGCGACGTCGTGATTTACGCCGAAGTGACGCCGATCGATGGCATCGGCAACGTGCTTGGTTCGGCGAGCCCTTGCGCTTCGCGCTCGAGTTCGGGCCTCACGATTGTCGGTACGATGCAGTTCGACTCGGCCGATTTGCAGGCCGCGGTCGCGACGAACCAACTGGTGGCGATCATCACCCACGAAATGGCGCACGTCCTCGGTTTTGGTACGGCATGGCCGTCGCGCAATCTGGCCACAGGACTTGGTGGTTCCGACCCGCGCTTCACGGGCACCGAAACCGTAGCGCTTTGGCCACCCTTCGCCACCGCACTCGGTTTTGTCGGCACAACACCGCCAATTGAAAACCTGTTCGGCGCAGGTACCGCCGGCGCCCATTGGCGTGAATCGGTCTTCCATGCCGAACTGATGACCGGGTTCATTGAAGTTCCGGGGGTGCAGATGCCGATCTCGCGCATCACGATCGCGTCGATGAAGGACCTCGGGTATAGTGTCGATTACTCGCAGGCAGACGCCTTCGTTGGCAATCTCTTCGCGGCAAATGCGGTGAGCGGTCCACCGACGGCAATCAACGAGCGGATCAACAGCGCCAAGTTCGAGATTTCGCCTCTCGGTACGGTCCGCGTCGTTCACTAGCGGACCGCTGTCCCACAGCGGTCGCAGCCAGTGCAGCGCCGAGGTTCCTCGCCAAACCACTCCAACAAACTGCTGCGACGGCAACGATTGGTTCGCGCCGCGTAGCGCAACATCGCATCGATCCGTCGGGACGCCTCCCGACGGCGCCGACGAACTGCCGTCCATATGACGGGGCCTCGATCCGGCCGGAGTTCAGCGGCCAACCGGTCCACCGCTGCGATCACGCTCGCGGGGTGACGCGGTCGCAATGACGGATCACTCCACAACTGCGCGAGTAGACGTTCCGGCGGAAACGTCGTATCGAGCTGCTTGCGAGGCAGGATCGCATCCGACGGATGGTGATAGAGAACGCACCGCGCCGCCTCACCGTCCCTTCCCGCTCGGCCCGCCTCCTGGTAATACGATTCGGGCGTGGCAGGCATCGTCCAATGCGCGACAAGCCGGACGCCGGACTTGTCGATCCCCATTCCAAACGCGCAAGTCGCCACCACCACGCGCACACGATCGTCCATGAACCGATCGAGCGTGTCACGCCGTTCCTGCGGCGTCATCCCGGCATGATACGGAGCCGCCACCACCCCGGCTTCGATCAGTACGCGCGCGAGTCCCTCAACAAGCCCGCGCGTCGGCGCGTACACGATCGCCGCACCGCGCGTCCCGCGCACCACGGAAATCATCTTTGCCAGGCGATCGTCGCGACTGAGAACCGAAACAACCTCGAAGCGGAGGTTCGGCCGGTCGAACGATCCGACGATTTCGCGCGAGTCGGGACGGAATCCCAGGGATTGTTGGATGGCGACGCGAACCTCCGGCGTGGCCGTACCGGTCAGCGCGATGCACGGCGGATTACCAAGCAGGTGTCGAACCCGCCGGAGCTCACGATAGCTCGGGCGAACGTCGTGACCCCATTCAACAATGCAGTGCGCCTCGTCCACCGCGAGGCGCAAGACGCGCCCGCCGCGGCCGCGCAGTTCATCACCGAAGCGTGGCAGTCGTTCCGGTGACAGGTACAACAGCTTGAGCCGCCCCTCAGCGGCATCGGCACCGATCCTTGCCTGCATGGCACTGTCGCAGGTGCTGTTGAGCGCGGCTGCCGCCACGCCTTTCGCTGTGAGCGCACCAACCTGATCCTGCATCAGCGCGATCAGCGGAGATACCACAACGGTCAGCCCGTCGCCGGCGAGCCCCGGTACCTGAAAGCAGACCGACTTGCCGCCACCAGTTGGCAGCACGGCGAGTACGTCTCGCCCGGCGAGGACGTGATGAATGATCCGCGCTTGCAGCGGTCGGAATTCCGAGTGGCCGAGTTCGTTCTGGAGGATGCTTCTCGCGAGCGCGAGCGGGGAGGACATGCGGCGGACGATGTCACAGTTGTTGGCCACCGACGACATCCGGGCGACGCGCGCCGGCGCGCGGTAACGCGATTCAGCCCTGGCGTCGCCTCGCGATCAGCCGCAAAGCCAGCGCGGTGCCTAGCGCGGCGATCGCAGCCCAAGTCACCATTCGGTTACTGGTTGCGATTGCCACGATCGCCAGGCCAATTCCCACGCCAGCGGAAATGAAACGGGCGCGCATCATTTGTTGAGAAACCCTGCGATCGCTTTCCGGAAGTCATCGGTGTTGCGCGAGAGTGCATTGACACGCGCACCGAGAAAGATCCCTTCATCGAAGGAACGATCGTCGAGCTCCACGAACAGCTGCTTGGTCAATGCAAACGCTGTTGCACTGCGCGTGGCTAGTGTCGACATCAAGGCGTTCGACTCGGCCGCCAGCTGATCGTCCGGTACGACGCGACTTACCAGTCCAAGCGCCATTGCCTCAGTCGCATCAACTTGTCGACCGGTTGCCACGAGTTCGAACGCACGCTTCTCGCCGACGCTGCGACGTAGCATCGTCATCACCATGGCCGGCACAAATCCGCGATTGATTTCCGGATAGCCGAACTGCGACGACGCAGACGCAATCACCAGGTCGCAGGCGGTAGCAAGCCCCGCCCCTCCCGCCAGCGCGCGTCCCTGCACCACCGCGACACTCGGCTTCGGCAGACGTCGCAACGCGAGGAAGAGTTCGCCCAACCCGAGCGCGGCGCGTTCGTTCTCTTCGGTGGTATGATCGGCCGAGGCGAGCAGCTCGTCGAGATCGGCACCGGCGCAGAAATCCTTGCCCGCACCGCGAATGGCAACCACTCGTACTCCCCGCTCAAGTTCGGCGCGCGCCAAACCCTCGGCCAGGCCGTCGAGCGTCGCGGCATCAAGTGCGTTGCGCTTGTCGGGTCGATTGAGTGTGAGCGTCAGCACGCCAGCGTCCAGTGTGGTGACCACAGGTTCAGTCATCCTTCACCCGCCATTCCTTCGCGAGCTTGCGCGGGACATCGATCTCCATGCGCAGTAGTGCGGTGGAGAACACCTTGCCCTGCGCGTCAGTCTTCAGCGACATCGTGCCGCCGCCGTCCAGCGCACCATGGAGCAGGAAGTTCAGCGCGTTGAGGTTTGGCAGTTCGAATCGCTCGACGTCGCTCACCATCCCTTTGAAATGCTTCGCCACTCGCCGCGCCGTCACTTGATCCACGAGCACCGAATAAAGAGCCGGTGCAAGCGCGATGAGGCCGACGTTCGCCGTGTCGCCCTTGTCGCCGGAACGGGCATGCGCGAGGTACCGCAGTTGCATGCGTGTCGTTGCCATCAGATCATCTCCACGCGGACAGCCGGTTCAATCAGCTCACGCCGCAGCAGCGCCGGCCAGTATGCAACGATCTCCTCGACAGGCGGGCGTCCTCCAGCGAATCCAGTCACGCTGGGTGGCCCAGTGAGCACTAGGGGCGCGATCTCTCTCGTGAACCGTTCGACTGGCTCCTTGCTGCGCGCCCGCACGCCAACTCGCAACATCACCTCGGCGATTTCCGGATCGGGCACACCGCCGAGCCGTCCGTGGGTGGCGTCGACACCGACGAACTCGGTGAGGACCTGCTCATACTCGAGCCCAAGCGTCTTCAGGCGCTTGCGGAGGATGCGATCAGCTGCTCGCGCCTTGTCCAGCGCGTCAGGCCACGAGTAGACCAGTGTACCAACTGCCTTGTAGCCGTAGAACCAGGCAATCGACACCTTGAGATATGGTGTACGAGGCCCACCGCGAATGCCGGATACATGCACTCGGTCTCGGCCTGCCTGCTTCAGCTTGATCGAAGTGAAATCAGCGACGCCGTCCGGCGTGATGTATTCGTGCGGGTCGCCCATCTCATACACGAGCTGCTCCGTCACGGATGCAACGTTGACGACACCACCGGTGCCGGCGTGCTTGGTCACGGTGAACGATCCGTCAGCCGTCGCCTCGACGATTGGAAAACCGACGTCCTCGAGGCGTTTGACAGATCGCCAGTCTTTCAAAAGGTTGCCACCTGAGCTCTGCGCTCCGCACTCGATGATGTGGCCGGCAATTGTGCCCGCGGCAATGCGATCCCAATCATCGTGTTGCCAACCGAACTCGTGGACCAACGGCCCCAGCGTCAGGCCAGTGTCGGTCACGCGTCCGGTGATTACTACATTGGCGCCCTGGCGCAACGCCTCGACCACCGGTGCCATACCGAGATACGCGTTGGCAGAACGGACCTGCCCGCGCACGTCGCTGAGCGGCTGGGCGGTGTCCATGTTGGCGAATGGGGCGCCGCCACTCACCAGTGTGTCGAGCTCACCCATGAGATCGTCACCGACTACGAGCCCGATTCGAATCTTGTCGCCCAGGCCCAGTGCATTTGCGGCAGCTCGGACTGCGGCGGCACAGGCCCGCGGATTGACGCCACCGGCATTGGAGATCACCCGGATGTTGCGTTCGGCGATGTCCGGCAGAATCCTCTCCATCTGCGACACGAAGTCACGCGCGTACCCGGCGTTCGGGTCGCGACTGCGCTGCTTCTGCAGAATGGACATGGTGACTTCTGCCAGGTAATCGAGCACGAGATAGTCGATTGGTCCGCCGCGCACCTGCCGAACTGGCGCTTCCAGCCAGTCGCCCCAGAATCCCTGCCCTGCGGCGATTCGAATCTTCTTGCTCATGGCTTCGTCCCCGCAGGTCGCGACACGGTGACCTCTCTCGTCCAGATATGATCACTGCCTTCCAGAGCCACGATCGTCACGAGTGGCAGGAACTCTGGCGGAAATGTGATCGGCATGGGGCCCGGCGTGAATCGGTCTTCGCGCAGCGCACCGGCGGCTAACGGCTTGGCGGGCGCACCGCCTGCGTCGAGCGAAAAGGGCGTGTCGACGTAGAACCGGACATCGAGATCAATCGACCAAGGTGCGTGGTCGGCTGGATCGGCAAATCCGGGCGAAAGAACAACGATCATCGAGTCGCCAGCGATGCTATCCGGCAGTGTCGGCGTGCCTCGACTGAACGCATAGTTGACTGGAGTCACATCGAGCAGCTTGCCACGGCGGTCGTAGAACGAGAACCCGAGGTCGGTGAATCTCGACCACGCTTCACGCGGCATACGAGTGTCGACAACCGTTCGTGCGGCCCACTTCGGCACTGCAATTGCAACGCGCACATCGGCGCTGCCCTGCCCGGTCAGATTTATTCGCCGGGATGCGCCAATCAAGCCAGCCCGCAACCGAACCGATAGGGCATTGCCCACTAGACTTTTCGCAGTGACGTGGAGCGTGTCTCGGGTGAGCGTCGCGCCAATTCGCAGCGGCGACTGACGAACGGTGATACGGGTATCGGCAGTCGCAAATGGACTGGCCTCGACGTCGACTTCATAGATGCCGGTCGCCACGTCGTTGGCGTCAATATCGAACATCCCGGCTCCTCCACCGAATCCGGCGCCGATGGTACGGTCATTCCGAAACGGCATTCCACCCGGCTCGTGAAGCCCGACGCCGACCTTGTCTTGCTCCCGGAGTGTTGCGATCTCGATCTGCAAGCCGCGGCCGCTGTCAGCCGGTACGAACACCCGACCAACTGACCCGGGATCCTGATGCAGCGCGATTGGCGTCCTGGTACCAGCAGCAGATATCGGGATGCGCACGGTCACGGGAATGACGGCAAGTGGACCAGCGGCTTCATCCGGACCTTCGACGCGAACCGTGCTCGTGAGCGTGCCAGGTGCGATGTTCGGCGGCAGCGTTACGCTGAGTGTGAACTCGCCGCGCCCGGCGGCCATGAGAACGGTCTCCGGCAGCTGCAACCACGTTGCGTCCGTGGCAAGTCGGACGGAAAGTGCAGCAGTGCCATCCTGCCGCCGCAATACCACCCGTGCGCCGAGCGCTCGAGCTGTCGATCCCGCCGGCGACGCCGTGAGAAGAACGGCACCGCGGCCCTTCACCGCTCCGACGTCGACGGCAACGTCTGGAACATCGTGCGATCCGTTGAGCCAGTTCCACGCACGTCCGATGTCGGGAAGGCCTGCTCCTTGATCAACGGCGGTCCCCGATGGCAGCAATCGCGCTCCCATGCGAAGCGCGCGGCGAACGAATCGGGCGGAAAAGGATTGACCGTTGAGCTTTGCCGCAGACATGAGCCTGGCTGCAAGACCGGCAGCGTATGGTGAAGCCATGCTGGTGCCGTTCTCGAGCTCTTCGCCCCGGGCATAATTCGGTACGGTGGAATAGGCTGCGCCCGGTACGACGAGGTCGGGGCCGGCGATCTCGCCACCGCGACTGGAGAACGCTGCGACTGGCTCACTCGTGGTGTCTTTCAGGTTGGCGCCACTGAATACAACCGGCAGTGTCGCTCCAACAGAGATCACTCGCGACGCAGTCCCGGGGAATCCAAGACTGCTGAGCCCCGGACCGTCGTTGCTGGAGGCGACGGTCATCACAACATCCGGGTGTACCGCGAGCATCGAGTCGATGATCGCGTTGATGCGGGCAGTCCCCTCGATCTCTTCACCAACGCCAAACGACAGGTTGACCACCAACGGCATCGACCGCTCGGCCGCAAACCGGATCGCGTAATCAAGTCCGCGAAGCATCGACCCGGTCGTCGTCACGCCGCCGTGCGCATTGTTGGCGATCTTGATGCCGAGGAGTTTGGCACCAGGGGCAACGCCATCGAACCCAGGTACACCATAAATGTCATGTCCGGCCGCGATCCCGGACACGTGGGTGCCGTGGCTGCTGGTGTCGAAGAAGAGGTCGAGCACCGGGGTCCCGGCCGAGTCGGCGAAGTTGGCGGCGACGTACACCGGAACCGGAACGAGGCCCCCTGATGCCCCGGCTTGTTGCTGCCAGCCGAATATTTCATGCGCCACGAGGTAGTCGTGAATTGCTCGTGACTCACGCAGTGAGCCATCGCCGTCGGTGTCGGCGAAGAGTGCCCATCCGCTGGCGGTGTGCGCCACGACGATCAAGAGCGTGTCGCCGACGACACCGTTGCCACTTATGTCGGCCGACGGCGCCTTGCCAAGCGGGAGTTCAGAGAGCGTACCGCCCCAGATCTGGCTGTCGCCCGCCAGCGCTGCAACCCCTGATGCGCCAATCAGGTGGCGGCTACCGACGAACAACGTGTCACCGTGCCGAACTGCACGCTGCAACGGCACGCGGCCTTCATTCGAGAAGTCGCGCAGGTCAAGAATCTTGGGGGTGCCGTCAGTTGTGGTACCCAGGCCCGGGATACCCGGGTCAATACCGCTGTCCATGATCGCCACGAGGACACCGCGCCCATCCCACGTCGGGTGGTCCGTCGCAAAGCGCGGAATACCCGCCGAGCCAAGCGCCATCAGGCCCCGTGCGCGCGCTGCTGCAGCCGAATCACGGCGCGCCGGATTCGGGGTTTCGTTGAGGCAGGCTGGGCGATTGCTCTGGAACAGCGAGCAGGCCGATTCACGCGTCGGGGCGCCGGCGTCAACGATCACCGTCGATGCGATCCGTCCGGCGGGTGGCACGACAACTGGTGCCGCATTCCCGCCGCACGATGAAAGCACGACCAGCAGGGCGCCGATCCGGCCGAGCTTCTGTGGCAGCGTCATCCGCGCAATCCCTGAAGAACGAATGGCCCAAGGTGCGGACCGGTATTGTTTGCCGTCACGTCGAGCAGAAAGGCGAGCGTTTCCCGAGTTTCCTCTGGCGCCACAATCGCGTCGACGAACCCGCGGGCGGCTGCATAGCGTGCGTCGAGTTGATGTTCGTAGTCGACGCGCATCGCATCGATGACACCCTGCGTCGCAGCATCGAGGGGACGACGTTCCTTCTGCGCTTTCTCGATGGCGGTGCCGTGCGCAGCCATAATCGCCGACTCGCCTTCCATCACCGCCATACGCCCAGTTGGCCACGAAACGATGAAATCGGGATCAAACCCCTGCCCAGCCATCGCGTAGTAGCCGGCACCGGACGCGTGGTTGACGGTGAGCACGATCTTCGGGACGAGTGCCGTCGCCATCGCCTCGACGAATCGAGCACCCGCACGAATGATCCCTTCGTGTTCGGCTTCGGGACCAACCATGAAGCCGCTCACGTCCTGCACGAAGAGAATCGGAATCCGCTCGCGGTTCGCGTTGTCGATGAAATAGGCGACCTTTTCCGCCGTTTCCGCGTAGACGATCCCGCCAAATCTTGGCTTCTCGCCGGCGCGACCCTTGATCAAGCCGCGCTGATTGGCAATCACCGCAATGGTATGCCCGTCAATTCGGCCGTGCCCGCAGAGCATCTCCTGCGCGAGATCCGGCTGGAACTCGTCGAGTTGTCCCTTGTCGAGGAGACAATCGAGCACCTGGCGCATGTCGTACGACAGGCGGTGATCATGCGGCAGCAGGTCGTACAACGCCTTCGGCACGGTCTTGGGCGGAGCCGATGCCGTCGCTGCATCGCGACGCGGTGCCGTGAGTGGCAGCCTGCCGATATACTCGCGCAATTGCTTGAGGCACTCGACGTCGTTCGCCGCGCGATAGTGGGCCACGCCGCTCACCGAGGTGTGCGCACGCGCGCCGCCGAGCAGTTCGCCATCAACAATCTGGCCGGTGGCTCCCTTGACGAGATTGGGTCCGCCAAGTCCCATGAACGAGGTGCCCTCGACCATGAAGATCACGTCCGAGAGGGCTGGCAGGTACGCGCCACCGGCTACACAGCTTCCCATCACCGCGGCGATCTGCGGCACATGCAGGTAGCGTCGCATCAGCGAGTTATAGTAGAAAATGCGCGCGGCGCCGTACTGACCAGGAAACACTCCTTCCTGGTACGGCAGGTTCACACCGGCCGAGTCGACCAGATAGACGATCGGAATCTGCTGGCGCATCGCGCATTCCTGCGCTCGGAGAATCTTGGTAATCGTTTCGGGCCACCACGACCCGGCCTTGACGGTCGCGTCGTTGGCCACGACCACTACCTGGCGGCCACCCACCACACCAATGCCGGTGATTACGCCCGCTGACGGGGCGTCGCCGTTGTAGCGATCATGCGCCACGAGCAAGCCGATCTCAAACCATGGCGCACTGGGGTCGAGCAGTTGCGCGACCCGTTCACGCGGGGCGAGCTGTCCCTTCGCGTGCATCTTGGCGACGCGCTGCGCCCCACCGCCCTCGCGCAACTTGGCCGCAAGCACGCGATACTCATCGGTGAGCGCGCGCAACCGGGAGACGCGCGACGAATCAGCGGGCGGGCTCATGGCGCTCAGTTGTGCCGGTGGGTTCGCGCCCACTCCTGAACGTACGCGATCAGGTCGCTCGTTGGCGTGCCGGGCCCAAAGAGCTGACCCACGCCCTGGGCGCGCAGGGCCGTCATGTCGTCGGCCGGAATGATGCCGCCACCAGTGACGAGAATGTCCTCGCGACCCTGCTCGACGAGCAACTGTCGCACCCGAGGGAACAGCGTCATGTGGGCGCCGGAGAGTATCGAGAGTCCGACGACGTCGACGTCCTCCTGCACAGCGGCCGAAGCGATCATCTCAGGCGTCTGGTGGAGCCCGGTGTAAATCACTTCCATTCCGGCGTCACGAAGGGCTGCGGCCACGACCTTGGCGCCACGATCATGACCGTCCAGGCCAGGCTTGGCCACCAGCACGCGAATCGGGCGAGCGAACGGTGGTGCGTCGGCAACGGACATCATTGAGTAGCTCCCATGCAGGTCACTTGAAGCGCAGCAATCCAGCGAGGCCATCCACTGCGTCGGCCAATTCCGCATCGTAAATCACATCGAGCGACACCCGCTGGCGGAACGCCTCTTCGATCGCGTCGTCGATCACGTCCACCGTCGGTACGACTTCGCCGTCCTCGCGCAGGTCGCGCACCTGGGTCGAGAGGCGGCCAGTCTTGAGCGAGCGGAATCCGGGGGCCACCGCTTCGCCGCGGACCAGCAGAAAGCGAATTTTCCCCTGCGACAACGCATTGAGCGTTTCGCGCACACCGTTCACCGCCCAGCCCGTCCCCAGTCCCTCGGCCAACTCCTCAATGTGCTGCGAGTCGAGGTTGCGGGCGTGCTCGGCGCGGACCTCCATCGTGAGTTGATGCACCGCGGCGGGCTTGGCGTCCTTCAGCGACATCCTCGCGAAGCCGATCAATCGTTCCGCGAGATAGGTGTGCAGAAATGGTTCGAGCGCCGCGGCATCGTTGCCGCTGGCCGCGATCACGATCTCGTGACCCGGTGCCTTGCGGTCAAGATCGAAGAGCGCGCGCGCCACGGTTTCGAGGTGTCGCCGCTTTTCGTCGCGGATCCGATTGTGAAAGGCGAACTCGCCCGTGGCATCGCCGCGCGCGCCTGCGGCGTGGTATCTCCCTCCGCGCGTCACTTCCCAGGTGACCTTCTGCACCACCTTGGCTTCGTACGCCGTCACTTCCCAAATGAGTGCGGACGTCCGGTCGAGGGTCACTGTGAAGAGCTTGCCGAACTCGGACTGGCTGGTGGCGAGTTCACGCACCAGCGGGGTACGGTCGACGACCAGGCGAGAACGGTGCACCCGCGGGAGCGGCCGGATATCGAAGAGGCCCGTCGCCTTGCAGGCGAAAATCGCGACGCCCTGCGAGTCGGGCAGGAGCGAGTCGTCGCCGAGATAGTCGAGGACACGGGCGAGGTCGACGCGAATGGCATCCTGTTCGTGCTTGTCCCAGCCCATCGACGGCAGTGCGTACTCGAGTTCCTTGACCCGGTTCTTTGCCTTGGTCAGGTACTTCTTCTTGACCCTGTCCCGTTCTTCGAGTTTGAGATAGCAGCTGATGACCGGATGCTTCCCCGGCTTCATGCTGAGAATGTCCTGACGTGCCGCTGTTGGTCGAACCTTCGCCATCACG
>JANYCP010000207.1 GCA_025360265.1 Gemmatimonadota bacterium | reverse complement strand
CCTCCCGTGCCACAACGCGTTGCCTTGCTCCGCTCCGCGTTCAGCCTTAGCTTCGCAATCGACTCTGAGGGCGGCCAATCTCGTGAATCTGTTCAAGTTCGGATCGTTTCTCCCAGCCAATGAAATAGCGGTCGATCTCGGCACAGCCAACACCCTGATCTACGTCAAGGGTGAAGGGATCGTGCTCAATGAACCGTCGGTCGTCGCCATCGAAAAATCCACAGGTCGCATCAAGGGCATCGGTCTCGAAGCGAAACGGATGCTGGGTCGTACACCGGAAGGAATTACCGCCGTTCGTCCGTTGAAGGATGGCGTGATCGCCGACTTCGACGTGACCGAAAAAATGCTCCGCTATTTCCTCAAGACCATCATCGACAAGCACTTCTTCCGCGTGAAGCCGAAGGTGATCGTCGCCGTGCCATCCGGTATCACCGAAGTGGAACGACGCGCGGTGCGCGACTCCGCCGAGACCGCCGGCGCAAAACAGGTGTGGATGGTTGCCGAACCGATGGCCGCAGCAATCGGTGTTGGTCTTCCGGTCGAGACGCCCACGGGCAACATGGTGATCGATATCGGCGGTGGCACCACCGAGATCGCCGTCATTGCGTTGTCGGGCATCGTGTCTGATACATCGATTCGCATTGGCGGTGATGAACTCGATCAGGCGATCGTGCTTTTCATGCGCAAAAACTACAACCTCCTCGTCGGCGAACCCACGGCAGAACTGATCAAAATCAAGATCGGCTCGGCCTACCCCGCCAACGAAGAGCGTGAGATGGAAGTGAAGGGACGTGACCTGGTTTCGGGCATTCCGAAGACGGTGCGCGTGCATTCGGTGGAGATTCGCGAGGCGATTCAGGAGCCAATCGCGGCGGTGGTAGACGCCGTGCGGCGCGCACTGGAAATCACCCCGCCGGAGCTGGCATCGGATATTGTGGATCGCGGAATCGTGATGACCGGTGGCGGTGCATTGATTCGCGGACTCGATCAGTTGCTCTCGCATGAGACCGGTCTGCCGATTCACGTCGACGAAGATCCGCTCACCTGCGTGGTCCGCGGGACCGGTCGGATTCTCGACGACTTCGAGAAATACCGCAGCGTGCTGACCACCTGACGATGCGCGGGGCCGGCGGACAGGAGACGGCGCGAAGTGACGTCCTGCTGTTCGTCGGATGTATCGCCTTGGCGCTGCTCGCGCTTGCGCTTCCCCGCAGCTGGGCCCTCACCGTTGCGTCCGGACTTCGCCAGACCGCACTTCGCCCGCTTGTCGCACTCAACGCGCGCGCCACGCGCGACCGCACCGCTCGATTCAAGCTCACCGCGGTCGAACATACCAGTGATTCGCTTGCCGTCCTGGTGCAGCAGCAGGAGGCGATCCGCCGCGAAAACGAAAACTTGCGCGGACTGATCGGCGTTCGGGCCGCCCAGTCGCACCCGATCGTGTCGGCCGAGGTGTTGCACCGACCGACGGTGACCGACACGCGAATGTTGTTGCTCGATGTCGGTACGGCCGACGGCGTCCACATGTTCGATCCGGTGGTCACTGCCAGCGGGCTGATTGGGTCAATCGTGATTAGCGGGGCGCACAGCAGCTCGGCGCTCACCTGGGCGAATCCGGATTTCGCGGCCTCGGCGGTCACCGCCGATGGTCGCGTGAGCGGCGTCGTGCATCCATCCACGACCGGTTCAGGCGCCGCGACAGTCCTGGAGCTGCAGGGGATCGCCTCGCGCGACTCACTGGTTATCGGCACGGTACTAATGACGGCGGGTGCTGGGGGAACCTACCCCCGAGGCATCCCGATCGGTCGCGTGGCGTCCATTGGGACTGACGTGAACGGCTACGACAAGGTCTACCGGATCATCCCATTTGCGGCGCCTGGGGATGCGAATCATGTCGTGATCCTCACGTCGCCGAGGGATTCTGTGTTCGCCAAGCTGGCAAAGCCGGCGGTACCGCAATGAGGTCTTTTGCTGCCGGTGATCGACGACGTCGCAGCCGCTTCAGCGATCGATTCAGAGTTGGTGCCGTGCTTGTGGTGCTGCTGCTGCTCGAGTTCTACCTGGTGCCGTCGATCGTCGAGGTGCAACACGGGATGCCGGACTTTCTCATCCTGATGCTGCTCCTGCTCGCCATTCGCGAAGAGCCAGGGGTCGGCGCGCTGACCGGATTCATGATCGGGTTGGTCGTGGATGTGCTCACCCCGGCGCATTTCGGTGCAGGCATCCTCGCAAACGTTCTTGTCGGCTGGGGTGCCGCCTACGGTCGCGGCATCTTCTTCGCGGACAACCTTCTTGTCAACGCGGGTCTCTTCTTCATTGGCACCTGGGTGCGCGATGTGCTGATGCTGCTATTTAGCGGCACGGCACTGCAGGCACTTCCTGCCGAGGCGCTCCTCTGGGCGCCGATGCAGTCGCTCTCCACTGCAGTGGTGGGTGTGGTGGTCGTGGCGATCTTCCGCGACTGGCTCGCGATCCGGATCGAGATGTGAGCGTCTTCGCATCGTGGGAAGTTGCCCGTCGAGCGGCAGCGAGTCAGTGGATCGTGCTCGGCGCGTTTTGCGCGCTCGGCGGCGCCTTCTTCAAGGCGCAGATCGTGGACAATGAGAGCAACCGCCGAAGCTCCGACAAGAACCACTTGCGTAACGTTTCGCTGGAGCCGCCTCGCGGCGACATCCTCGATCGCCATGACAGTGTCATCGCCGGCAATTACACTGGCTACTCCATTCGCTTGCTAGCGACGAGCGTCGACTCGCTGCGCGCGGTGCTCGGCCGCCTGGACGCTCTCGTTCCGGGCGACACGGTTGACGCCGAAACGATCGTGCGACGTTGGCAAGCGGCACGGTATCAGCCGGCATTGGTCTACGCATCGGCGAGCTTCAGTGCTGTCTCCACGTTGGAAGAGCATCGTGTGTCGATCCCCGGGCTGGTGATTCAACGGGAGCCGCGACGTCGATATCCCGACAGCAATGCAGTGGCGCACCTGGTCGGTTACGTCGGCGAGGTCGGGCCGGATGCGCTGCAGCGGAACCTCTTCCCCGGGGCACAGTCCGGGGAGATTGTCGGCAAGCAGGGGCTCGAACTGGAATACGATTCGTTGTTGCGTGGACATCGCGGTATCCGCTTCGTCGAAGTCGATGTCAAGCAGCGGATGATTCGCGACGCACCATCCACGGCGTCGCTGCCTCCCACGGCCGGGAAGATTGTCAGGACAACGATTGATCTGAATCTGCAGCGGTTTGTCGATTCGATGTGGCGTGCCGAGCCTTACCTGACGAACAAGCGGGGGGCGATCGTCGCCATGACGCCTGACGGCCAGATTCTCGCCTACGCGTCGTTTCCATCGTACAACCCGAACGATTTTATCGGCCGGATCGACCAGGATACCTGGGACGCAGTCAACAATGACCCGAACAAGCCGCTGATCAATCGCGTCATCCGTGCGGCGTATCCGCCGGCGTCGCCGTTCAAGCTGGCGATTGCCGCGATGGCACTGCGCCGTGGTTATACCATGGACAGCAGGATGCGCGATCCCTGCACCGGCAGCTATCAGTACGGCAACCGCCAGTACAAGTGCTGGCAGGCGAAGGGACACGGGTTGCTGACGCTGCGTGAGGCAATTGCCAAATCGTGCGACGTCTTTTTCTATCAGCTCGGCCAGCAACTCGGCGCCGACTCAATCCTCGCAGCCGCGCACGACCTCGGTTTTGGTGAACGCTCTGGCGTGGACCTCGACAACGAACATGCTGGCACATTGCTCAGCAGCGCGAAGGCGTACGTGAACTCCAAAGGCGTGTCGACGTGGGGCAATGGCGAGGTGCTTAATCTTGCCATCGGGCAGGGTCACCACACCGAGACGTTGATGAATATGGTGTCGTTCTACGCAGCGCTCGCCGGCGACGGCATCAAGCGGACACCCCGGATCATTCAGGGCCGCGCGCCAATTCAGACTCACGACTTCAAGCTGACCCCGAACCAGTTGAAAGACCTGCGGCTCGCGATGGAGGACGTTGTCAACCAGGGTACCGCCACCGGCAACCTCGCCGGTGAAGTCGGGCTCAAGGAGTATCACATCGCAGGGAAGACCGGTTCTGCGCAAGTCACCGGTCAGGAGCAGATGGGCTGGTTCATCGCGTTCGCCCCCGCTGACGCTCCGAAAATCGTCGTTGGCATCGCGGTGGAAGAAGGCATTCACGGTGCACTCGTCGCCAAGTATCCGGTGCGAACCATCGTGCGTTTCCTCACGGGCAAGAGCGTCAAGGCCGACTTTGGCACGGTGACCGAGGACCTGCAGCACACGGCATCGGATACCGGCGCGCCCGTTGTGACGCCACCGGCGGTGAAGCGCCCGTGAGCCGCGGGATTGATCGTATGCTGTTGCTTGTGGTGTTGCTGCTCACCGCGTTTGGTCTGCTCATCCTCTATTCCACAGGACAGACCGATCTGGTCGGCAGGATTCGTGGGTCGTGGCTCGCGCAGCCCCAGTGGCTCTGGGTGAAGCAACTGATTTACCTCGTCATCGGGATCGGCCTGGCGGCCGCGATGTACCGGATGTCTTTCCGCCTTCTCGAATGGGCAACACCTTGGCTGTATGGGTTGTCACTCGCCATGCTTGCACTCACGCTGGTAATCGGCCATGGCGCCGGTGCGGCCAAGAGCGAGAAGAGCTGGATTGGTTTTGGCGGCGTGAATGTGCAGCCGGTCGAGTTCGCGAAGCTCGCAACTATCCTGATGCTGGCGCGGTGGTTTGCCGCGCGTCGGGAACCACCACTCACGCTTCGCGGCCTGCTTCAGCCAATCATGATCGCGCTGATTCCCGCGTTGCTCGTCCTGAAGCAGCCTGATCTCGGCAGCGCGATCGTGTTCGCCGGGATCCTCTTCGGCGTGATGTACTGGGCCGCCGTTCCCGTCTCGCTGCTGGTGTTTCTCGCCTCTCCCGTGCTTTCGCTCGTGCTCTCCTTCAGCACCGCGGCGTGGAGCATCTGGATGGTGATCCTCTTCCTGCTCCTGTTGTATTGGCGTCCTTTCTTCCTGGAAGGAATCGCGGTCTACCTGGCAAACTCTGCGATGGGAGTGCTGGCGCTCGTGGTGTGGGCCAGGATGCAGGAGCACGTGCGATCCCGAATCATCTCATTTCTGAATCCCTCAGCCTACAGCCAGGCCGGCGGATTTCAAGCAGTCGAATCGCGAGTGGCAATCGGTTCGGGCGGATGGTTCGGCACCGGCCTTACCCTTGGTCCGCAGAAACGTTCGGGGTACATCCCAGAGCGGGCCACCGACTTCATCTTCGCAGTAGTGGGAGAAGAGCTGGGCCTCCTCGGCGTCCTTGTCGCACTTGGGTTATTCGTCGCGCTCCTATTCGCGTTGGTGCGGATCGCCCGTCAGGCGAGTGACCCGTATGCCTCGCTGATTGTCTTTGGCGTCGCGTCGTTGGTCTTCACCCACGTGTTTGAAAATGTCGGCATGACGATCTCCATTATGCCGATCACCGGCATCCCGCTGCCGTTCTTTTCTGCTGGTGGGTCCTTCCTGATGGCCCTCGCTATTGGCCTCGGTATGTCATTTCGGGCTGCAGAAGAGGGAAGGGCCGCAAGCTATGTTGAATCCTGACAACAACTTAGCTGTCAAGCCCTTGCGCCATTGTCATATTTCGGTCACGTTCAGTGCTGGTCGGGCGCTCCATCGGACTCCCCGTGACCCAAGGTCGTATGGCCGTTATGGCGTGGTTTAAGAAAGAGCGCAAGCCAAGAACTGCTCCGCGCGAGCGGCGGGAGATTCCCGCCGACGCATGGGAGAAGTGTGAGTCATGCGGCCACATCGACATTCGGGAGAAGTTCCAGAAGGCGCTCAACGTTTGTCCGGAGTGCGGAACGCACAAGCGTTTCAGCGCCGAGGAGTATGTCGAGCTCTTTAGCGACGAAGGATCGTGGAAGGAGCTTTACGCCGACCTCAAGTCAACCGACCCGCTTCAGTTTGAGCACTACGCCGATCGTTTGATCGCGGCGCAGCAGAAGGCCGGACCGTCTGACGCGATCTATACCGGTCTCTGCAAGCTGGACACTCGGCCGCTCCATCTCGGCGTGATGAATTTCCGATTCATGGGTGGCTCGATGGGATCAGTCGTTGGCGAGAAGATTGCGCGACTCGCGCGTCGCTCCGCCGAAAAGCGGATTCCGATGGTGCTGGTGTGCACGTCTGGCGGTGCGCGCATGCAAGAAGGCGCATTGTCACTGATGCAGATGGCGAAGACATCGTCGGCCATTTCGCTGATGAAGCAGGCATCGGTGCCGTACATCACCATCCTTACTGATCCAACCACTGGCGGCGTATCCGCGTCGTTTGCGATGCAGGGTGACGTGATTCTCGCCGAGCCGGGTGCGGTCATCGGCTTTGCGGGTCAGCGTGTGATCAAGCAGACCATTGGACAGGACTTGCCGGAAGGATTCCAGACGGCGGAGTTCCTGCTCGAGAAGGGGCAGATCGACGACGTGGTGCCGCGCGGATCTTTGCGCGAAACGACAATTCGCCTGTTGCGCCACATGAGCGGCCGGAAGACCAAGCACCAGCCAGTGACGGACGCGGCCTGATCGAGTACCAGCAGGCCCTCGCCTTTCTCTTTCCCCGTACCACTCAGATCAAGTTTGGCCTGGACACGACCCGGGCGCTCCTTGGAGCGCTCGGTGATCCGCACGAGCAGTTTCCGGCCATTCATGTCGCCGGTACCAACGGCAAGGGCAGTGTCTCGACACTGATCGCGGCTGCGCTGCAGCAATCGGGACTTCGCGTCGGGCTCTACACCTCACCCCATCTCATTTCATTTCGCGAACGCATCCGCGTCGACGGTGTGCCGATCTCAGAATCGGCCGTCGTCGCGTGGACCGTTCACCTTCGCCCCGTTATCGAGCAGCAGCAGGCAACATTCTTCGAAACAACGACTGCGATTGCATTTGCACACTTCGCGGCGCGCGAGGTTGATATCGCAGTCGTCGAGGTTGGCATGGGTGGACGGCTGGACAGCACCAACGTGATCACGCCGCTGGTCAGCGTAGTGACCCATATCGCCCTCGATCATCAGAAGTACCTGGGCGAGACGGTCGAAGAGATCGCGGGCGAAAAGGCCGGAATCGCAAAGCCGAGAGTTCCGTTCGTGGTCGGCGAGCAGGATCCGCGATTGGCGAGCATCCTGGTGGATGCGGCATCCGGGGCCTCGCCGGTGGTTGTCCCGTTCGAGGCATCGTGGACTGGCGCGCTTGGCCTGCGTGGAGCGCATCAGCGACGCAATGCCGCCGTCGCGATGTTCGCGCTTGGCTCGCTGCCGCTCAACCTGAGGCCAACGGTGACGGATATCGACACCGCGTTTGGGCGCGCGAGCGTACCTGGAAGGTTCGATCGGCGGGGGAAGTGGCTCTTCGACGTCGCCCACAACTCCGACAGCATGCGGGCGCTCACTGCCACGCTTGGCGAGGTGCGTCCGCCCGGGAAGGTGCATGCGCTTGTCTCGATCCTCGGCGACAAGGACTGGCCGGAGATGCTTGTGGAACTGGACCGGGCCGTTGACGTCGGAGTTCTCACGGTCGCGCCGAGTGCGGATACCCGGAAATGGGATCTCGGCTGGCTTGAGCGTTGGTTGGACGATCCGGCGCGGCCTGCTGCGCGGGCGCGCTGGCATCTGGAGCCGGATTTCAACAAGGCGCTGCGAGAAGTTCAGGTGGGAGCAGGGACGGTGCTGGTGACTGGATCGTTCCACAC
>JANYCP010000203.1 GCA_025360265.1 Gemmatimonadota bacterium | reverse complement strand
GACTTGGCGCGGCGTGCCCGTTTCGCTGCGACCGGCCCTTCGGCGGGCGTTGAGAATTGACCCGGACGCGCGATGGCAGAGTGCGGCCGCATTCCGTGGTGCGTTGCTCAACGCCGGGCGGATGCGTCGCGCAGCGATCGTGGCGACGGTCGCGTTCGGCGCGATGGTCGTGGTGGGCGGCATCTCCGTGCTTCATACGCGCGCCTCCGAGCGACCCGCCGGCGCACGCCCCGCACTCGTCGTCCTGCCGTTCAAGGGTGCGAATGAAGCTCTGGGCACGCAGCTCGCGCAACTCACCTCGCTGCCGATCGAATGGTTGCCGATCAGGGTGCTGCCATTTTTGCGTGTCGGCCAGATGAGTGGCGATTCAGCCGGTCGCATCGCCACTCGGGTGGTCATCGGAACGATTGCGGCGCACGGAAACGGACGCGACACAATTACGGTGGTCGTCGACAGCAGTGGGACCATAATTCAGAAATTTCACGTACCCGGTGATTCGGGGCAGGCAGAAGTGTGGGGCCAGGCGATCGCCGACTCGCTGGTGGGTCGTCTCTTTCGGGATCAGCTCACGGAATTCCAGATGCTCGCCAGCACACAACCGAACCGCGAAGCGCTCAACGCATACACCGAGGGTCAGCGCCTCTTCCAGAGTGGCGACTGGGGTGGCGCGGAGCACAAGTTCGCCGACGCCGAGGGTCTTGATCCCAATCTGCTACAAGCCACCTGGCAGAAGTTGATCGCACGCCAATGGCAGAGCCTTTCATATATCGGTGACCTGGAAAAGCTTGCCTCACGCAGTGCCGACATGCCGGTGCCTCTGCAGCGACTGTTACAGGCGCAGATGGAATCGGATCTGGATCGCCGTATCATGAAGTACGACTCGCTCGTGCACGACTATCCCAACTACTCCATGGTGCGCCAGATGGCGGCCAACGAACTCTTCGGTCGAGGCCCGCTGGTGGGGCGTCCGCTACGCGACGGGATCGACGCATTCCGCCAATCGGCGAAAGACATTCCTGAACTTGATCGCCCCAACACGTACACCCAGACCATCTGGGGAGCCGTGCGCCTGGGGGATCAGGAGCTGGCACGCCAGCAGCTGCAGCTGCGCCATGCGCCCGATGGTGATGCATGGACCGACATGCTCTGGCTCGCCTTCAATGGAAGGTTCCATCGCTGGATCGCGACGCCTGGGCGAATGCTCATGGAGTGGCTGGCGAGTCCTGCCAAAGTGAACACCATCCGTCGTGCGGTGCGCATGGGGCTCGACGTCGATGATCCAGTCGATCAGCGCGCGTTGGCGAGGTTTGTGGAGCGGAAATCAGACACCGAGGCTCAGCGTGCGGATGCACTCGCCGCTGAAGCCACGGCATCCTTGCTGCTGGGCCAGCCACTCGAGGCGTTGCGATTGCTCGACCGCGGCGCTGCGGCGGTACCTGGCAATCGTGGCTACCAACTGCAGCGGGCGGAGTGGCGCGTGCTGCTTCCGCTCATTCCCGGCGCCGGAATTCCGTTGCCGGACCGGACGCGTGACTGGGGACGCGCGAGACTTCGCGCGGTCCTGCCAAGCGACTCGCTGTGGCCGCGAGCTGCGTGGACGCTCGTGGTTGACGCCCTCGGAAGGCAGGACAGTCAGGGCGCCGACAGCATGATCCGATTGATGAATGCAGTCGCGACCACGCCCTTGACCGCAGACCTCCTCCGATTCGCCAATGCGTTCCGTCTCGGTGCCAATAATCAGTACGACGCTGCGCTCGACTCAACGCGATCGATTCATCGGATGCTCGACGAGCCGGAGATCGCGTTGCGCGGACCGTTCGTGCGCGCCTTTGTGTACCTGCATCGCGGCGACTGGCAACTCCGCCTGGGCCATCGCGTCGGTGCCGAGGCTGAATGGATCTGGCACGAGAATAACGACATCCTGGGCAAGCCCGACGGAGAGCCAGAGCAGGGTGAGCTCGACGCAGCCGTCTCGGCGGTTGCCCGATTGTTGCGCGCCGATAACCTGCTCCTCGATCGGCGCAAGGAAGCGTGCGACATGCTGGCGCGCGTGACGACACTTTGGAGTGACGCCGAGCCGTTGATGCAACAACTGCGCGCCCGAGTGGCAAAGGGACGGGCGTCATGCCAGCACTAGTCACTGTTCGGCTGCTTGGTTCGCCCGATATCCTGATTGATGGCGAGGCGCCGCCGCCCGACTTGATGTGGCGCAAGCACCAGGCACTCTGCATTGCGCTCTGGACAGCGCCGGAGTTCACGCGAAGTCGTGACCAACTCATCGGACTGCTGTGGAGCGACAAGACCGATCGCGCATCGCGGCACTCGCTCAATGAGGCACTGCGCGTGATTCGCCGTGCCGTCGGCGACGACGCCATCGACACCACCGGCGATTTCGTCCGCTGGATTGCACCGGTGGCGCTCGACATCACTGACTTCTCCGCCCTCGAGGCAGACACGCCGGCCGCGGCTGCCGCACTGGTGACCGGACCGTTCTGCGACGGCCTGGTGGTTCCCGGTGCGCAGGAACTCGATGCATGGCTGGCGGCGGAGCGCGTTCGCTGGCAATCGCGTTCGGTGGATGTGCTGGTCCGCGCTGCCGGTGCAGCCGAAGACAAGGGAGACGTGCGCGAAGCCCGTCAATTGGCGGAGCGAGCGGTGGCACTGAATGGACTAAGCGAGCGCGCCGCGCAGACATTGATTCGAGCACACTGGATTGCTGGCGATCGCGGTGCGGCACTCGCCGCCGGCGAAGCCTACCGGGCTCGCGTCGATCGTGAACTCGGCCTGGAAATTGACGAACGCACCGCGACACTCCTGACGCGAGTGAGCCGGGAGCGGCGGCCAGCGCGACCCGTCGGCGCCCCAGCCGTTGAACGGCGAAGTCCACTCATTGGCCGTGAAACCGTACTCGGTTCGCTGATCGAGCATTGGCGAAAGCCCGCTGCACTCGCGCAAGCGCGACTGCTCGTCGTCAGCGGTCCGGCGGGCAGTGGCCGCTCGCGCGTGCTTGACGAGTTGGTGGCACGCGCGGTGACAAGTGGTGTTACCGTGGCGATGATGCGCGCTGTGGATGCCGATGCCAGCAATCCCGACGCAGCAGTGTTGGGTTTGGCGCGCGCCGGACTCGATGGCGCGCCGGGGATTGGCGGCGTGCCGGCGTCAGCACTCGCCGTCCTTACAACCCAAGTGCCGGCGTGGGCTGAACGTTTTCGCCATGCGTCAGCGACCACCGCGACCACCCTGCGCGACGCGTTCGCGGCGGTCGTCACCGCCACGGCTGAGGAGCGGCCGCTGTTGCTCGCTATTGACGATGCCGATCGCCTCAACGCCGACGAGTTGCGATGGTTCGCTGCGCTGTTGCGCACCGCGGGGACAGCACAGGTCACTTTGCTCCTGACGGCGCGAACCGGCGCCGGCGGCGACGCGACCGACGATTTGATTCGGCGGGCTGGGCGGGACATTCCAGGCGCAGCTGTGCGGCTGGCGCCGCTCACCGCAGCAGAACTACGTGGGCTCGTCGATTGGGCGGTGCCGGATTGGTCGCCGGAGTCGCGGGACCGGCTGGCCCGCCGGGTCTCGGTCGAATCGGCCGGGTTGCCCGCGATTGCGGTGGACGTGCTGCAGGCGGTGCGAAACGGACTCTCGCTTGACGCGAACGCCGCCTGGCCCGAACCCGACCAGACCCTCGATCAGACCCTCCCCGGGCCGCTGCCGGAACCGCTGCTCGCGTCAGTGCGAGCCGAATTCCGGCGCCTCAGCACTGATGCGCAGGCCGTGCTGACTGTTGTTGCGATGCTCGATGAGCCGTGCGACCCGGTGTCTGTTGGCACGGTCGCGCAAATGGGCGATGCGGCCCGGCGTGATGCCGCGCTTGACGAGCTCGAGTGGCAGGGGTGGGTCGTTGTCGACGGGCGCGGCTACTCGTTTCCGGCCCGGACCAAGCGGCGGCTGATCGCCCGCGAAATGCTGACCCCCGGCCAGCGACGACGCCTGCAGGAGCGGATCGCGGCATGTTCCTGAGGCGGGGCACGTTTATTTTGCGGGCCTACTCGGGAGGACCATGCTGCTCGCCGTAACACACCGCGTCGCCGACGTGACGACGCTCAAGACACCGCTTCTCATTGTTCCCGTGCCCAAGGGTGCGCTGCCAACCTCACTTGCCGCTCTCGACCATACCTGCGATGGCGCGATCGCTCGCTGCTGGGCTTCCGGTGATTTCACCGGCGCGAAGGATGAGACGGCGCTGCTCTACAGTGCCCACGGGCCGGATCGGCTGCTGCTGATTGGCATCGGCGAAGGCGACCAAGTCACCGCACACTCGCTGCGTCGTGCCGCGATGATCGGCGGCAAGCGGGCACGTGTCATTGGCTCGCCGTCTGCGACGCTCTGGTTCGACCCCGCATTCGCACTCAAGGTGTCAGCGGATCGTGCCGGGCAGTCGTTCGCTGAAGGGGTGCCATTTGGAGCGTGGCACTTCCTTGATCTCAAGCGTCCACCCGAATCTCCCAAGCCGGTGTTCGAGCGTTGTGAGATTGTCACTGCAGTTGCAAGCGCGGAGTTCACGGCGGGCGTCACTCGCGGCAATGGCATCGCCGCTGGGCAGGCGCTGACCCGCGGCCTGCAGGTGCTGCCGGGCAACAAATGCACCCCAACCTATGTAGCTGAGTGCGCGCGCGAGATTGCCGAGCGACACGGCTTCACGATCACGGTGATGGACAAGGCCGCGATTACCAAGGCCGGCATGAAGGCACTCCTTGCCGTGGCGCAGGGCAGTGCAGAGGACCCACGCTTCATCATCATCGAACACAACGGGAGCAAGGATGCGCCGGTAGTGTTTGTTGGTAAGGGTGTGACGTTCGACACCGGCGGTATTTCGATCAAGCCGGCGCCGAACATGGAAGACATGAAGTACGACATGTCGGGTGCCGCCGCCGTGCTCGGTGCCTTCGAAACCATTGGGTATCTCAAGCCGAAGCAGCACATCATCGGCCTGATCCCGTCATGCGAAAACATGCCATCGAGCACGGCGTACAAGCCCGGTGATGTGGTCGGTTCACATCTCGGCAAGACCATCGAAGTCGTCAATACCGACGCCGAAGGGCGACTCATTCTCGCCGATGCGCTCTCCTGGGCACGCCAATACTCACCGGCCGCTGTGATCGATTGTGCCACATTGACCGGAGCCATTGTCATTGGACTGGGCCACACCGCCGGCGGACTGATGGGCACCGACAGTGCACTTGTCGAAGCAGTTCGCGCCGCTGGTGAGGCGGCCGATGAGCGAGTGTGGGAACTGCCGATCTGGGATGAGTATCGCGAGCTGATCAAGTCGGACATCGCCGACATGAAAAACTCCGGCGGCCGTGCAGCGGGTAGCATCTCCGCCGGCTGGTTCCTCCGGGAGTTCGCCGAAGGATATCCGTGGGCGCACGTGGATATTGCTGGTACGGCGTACACCGATCGCGAGATGCCGACTCAGGTGAAGGGCCCCACCGGCGTCATGGTGCGGTTGTTCGCCGAATACCTGCTCGCGCGAAGCTGACCGTCCGCATGCGCGCACCGATCGTGTGGCGAATGATCGGTGCGCTCGTTGTCGGCGCCGCCTCGACAGCATCCGCGCAGGGGAAACCCCGCGTCCTGCTGACCGATTCGGCGCGCAAAGCCGATTCGCTGGCCAAGCGTGACACGCTCCCGCGGAAACCCGACACCCTTTCCAGCGACGATCGACTGCTCAAGCTCAGCAAGGAAAGTCGCATACAGCTGCAACCGCTCTCGCGTTGCGGCGTGAC
The DNA here is from genome assembly GCA_025360265.1 of Gemmatimonadota bacterium. Taxonomy (GTDB): domain Bacteria; phylum Gemmatimonadota; class Gemmatimonadetes; order Gemmatimonadales; family GWC2-71-9; genus Palsa-1233. Next base: position 1,024 of record JANYCP010000203.1, on the reverse strand, counting down.
GTCGCTGCTGCCGGGTGGCAGTCGCACTGTGTTCGATCGCGATTCCATTGACTGGGCTCCAGCGCAATCGGTCGGTGAACTGCTCGCCATCATTCCCGGCGTATTCGTCAAGCACGCCGACTGGAGCGGGATGCCCGAGATGCCAGATCTCTTCGGGCGAGGTGCGGCGTCGGTGGAGTACGTCGTCGACTGTGTGCCATACCTTCCCATCGGACCGGATTCCACTGCGGTAGAGCCAACGGTAGTGCTTGATATGCTCGAGCGCGTCGAGGTGGAACAGTCACCCGGAATGATTCGGGTATACCTCTTTACGCTTCGTCACAGCTTTCTGGCGCCGCGCACCAAGATAGGTGCATCGCAAGGCGACCGCGGCAACACGCGTTACTGGGGTTCGTTCGAGCGCCGCTACACCGGCGGGATGGGGCTGAGCGTGGGCGCGAGCTACCTCGGGCTCAATGCGGCACCGGACAACACCGGCGGCGGCAATACGCCGAGCGGATGGTTGCAGCTGAGTTACGCGCCGTCCACAAAGTTTGGCGTGCAAGCGCAAATGATCACCCAACTGTACGATCGCCACGCGTTGCTCGCCGAGACGACGCACGACACGTTGCTTCGAATGTTCAAGGGGACGCGCACCGACGAGCAAGTGCGAGTGTCGCTGCGCCAGCGCGCCGACGGACTCGGCTCGAGTCTTGATCTGTTCCTCGCGCGTTCGATGTGGTCCAGCGACTCGATGCCAACGGCCAGGTCATTCGGGGAGTTCGGCCTGATCGCCGCGCGCCGCGCGCCGACGTGGTCGGCGCAAATCAGCGCCTGGCACTACACTCGAATCACCTCGCTCGACACGCGACTCGACCTCGGCTGGAACCCGGTTGAACGGGTCAGCGGGTCGTTGCAGCTCGTCGGCCAGCGTCATGATGGCAACCGTAGCAGTCAGTGGGCGACAGCCCGCATTGGATTTGGATCGCCGTCAGGATTCTCCATCGCTGGAGTGGTGAGCGATGGCCGTCGCGTGCAGTCGCCG
>JANYCP010000199.1 GCA_025360265.1 Gemmatimonadota bacterium | reverse complement strand
TACGGATTGGCTCCAGCCGGCACCGAGATGCAGGCGCTGGTCGCGGCGTGTGCGGCGCGGCACATCCCGCTGCTGATGGCAGTGCGGCTGGAGGATATCCGCCAACGGCATCCGCGGGACACGTCAGGCGACCTGCCGCCGTGGGCCGTCCGCCAGCTGATTCGCAGCCATCCCGATTGCCGGCTCATCATTACGCACGCCGATCGCGAATTCATCGAGCAGGTGCACTTTGGATCAACACCGCAGGAGGCTGCACGCATCCTGTGGGATATCTGCTGGATCTGGGGGCCACCCGAGGATCATCTCGAGCTGGTATTCGAGACCATGGGGATCACTCGGTTCACGTTTGGCACCGGAATGCCGCTGCGGTTGCCGGAGACCACCGTGGCGAAGCTCGACCTGTTGAACTTGACTGGAGAGGCGCGGGCTGCGATTACGACGGGGAATCTGGGGTCGTTCCTCTCAGCGTAGCCAGTGATCGAGATGTTTCCGCACGAACTCATCATCCGCCAGATGCGGATACACCCGACACACTCGATCAATATCGCTCGCCTGCCCTGCCGACAACTCTTCCTTCGCATCGAGACACCAACGCCCCGCAAACAATCCTTGGCGCCGCAATACCTCATGAATCCCGGGGATGCAGCCACGAAATCCGTTGGCAGCATCAAAGACCGCGGCGTTGGCGCCGGTCACCTGTGCAGCGAGCGTCAGCAAGCGCGATGAGACCGCGCTGCCACGCGCCCTAACGCAGGTGCGGTGCATTGCGACAGCAGTCCGGGTCCAGAATGCCCAGTGTCCCAGCAGGCCGCCGACCATGCGAATCGGCGGCGCACTGCCAAACCGATGGGTGGTCATCAAGTCCAGGACAATGTGATCGTCATTGCCGGTGTACAGCGCGATTTCGTTGGCGCGACCCGAATCTGCAACGGCCCTCAGCACGTCGAGTGTAGCGTACCGATCAAACGGCGCGATCTTGATCGCGACAACATCCTCAATCTCGGCAAAGCGCCGCCAGAAATCGTACCCAAGCACCCGACCACCAACGGCAGGCTGGAGATAGAATCCCATCACCGGCATTTCATCGGCGACCGCGCGGGCATGCGCGATGAGAGCGCTGTCACTGGCTGTTGGCAAGGCGGCGAGGCTGAGCAGCACTACATCGTACCCGCAGTCACGCGCCAATCGTGCCTCACCAACCGCCTGACGCGCCTTGCCAATCACTCCGGCGATCATGACACTTCGTTTGCCTTTGCGCTGCCATTCTCGGGCCGTTTCGATACCAAGGCGTAGTACTGGCTCAAGCAGTCCAGATCCCGGTTCGTGGATGGCGAACTGCGTCGTGTGAACGCCGATGGCCAGCCCACCTGCACCGGCATCGAGGTAGTAACGGGTGAGGGCACGCTGCCGGCGCTCATCGAGGCGTCGCTGCGCAGTAAGCGCCAGCGGGTGTGCCGGTATGACAAGTCCCTTGCGGAGCGCTCGGCGCACCCACACTAGAACGCCCCGTCGCGCTGGATGAAGTGCGTGGGACGATTGAGCGAGCGGCCGCCCTGCTTCACCCAGGTCGCAATGTGCTGGACCATGGTCGATACGTCGATTAGGGGCACACCAAACATCGACTCGCAGAGCGATGCGTCACTGAGCAATGCCGTACCACCCTCAACGCCAAGGAGGAATGGCTCGCGATCGAACTGTCGGCCGAATAGTGTCGCGATGGCCCGGATTGATTGCGCCGGCCGACCCGTGACATTGAGGACGAGTGGCGGTGTGGCACAACGCTCCAGCGCTCGCAACGCGACCGCGTTGGCATCGCGCTGCCAGATCACGTTGGCGTAGCCCATAGAGAGATCGACCGGTTTGCCCGCGAACACCTGGTCCGCCACGTCCCGGAGCACACCATAACGCGGCTCGACAGCGTAATTGAGCCGCAGGATTGCCATCGGCGTGTTGTTGCGCCGCGAAAAGAATTCAAAGACCCGTTCGCGCGCGAGTGCTGCCTGTGCGTACTCACCCACCGGACCGACAGGGTCACGCTCGGTGGGACCGTCACCCTGGATCGACACCAGTGGGTAGACGTTTCCGGTCGAGAACGCGACAATCCTCGAGGTCTTGAATCGCTCGGCGACGAGCCCCGGAAGGTATGCGTTGGTCGCCCAGGTCGCCGCTTGATCACCAGTCGTTCCAAACTTGCGCCCGGCCATGAAGATGACGTTGGCTGCATCGGGGAGTGCGTCGAGTGCCGCGCGGTCGAGAAGATCTGCTGCGATTGTTGAAATGCCAGCCGTTTCGAGTGCATCGCGTGTCGCGCTGTCGCTGAACCTTGCCACCCCGATCACTCGTCGCGTTGAGCCCGCTGCCTTTGATGCTACGATGGCGAGGCGCGCAAGCGACGGTCCCATCTTGCCCGCGACGCCGAGCACGAGGATGTCGCCATTGATGCGCTTGAATGCGTCAATGACCTCGATAGTAGGTTCGGCGAGAAGTGCTTCGAGGTCGCCCTCGGTCATGGAACGCGGACACAGCCTCCAGATTCCGGGATGCGGTAACGAACGGTGGGCTTGCTGCCAAGCAGCCCGTGCCGACCGTCGTTGCTCGCGCCGGTGCCGGTCAGAACATCGAACTCCTGCGGCTGGCCGTAGACAAAGCGGATTGTCACCGTCTCAAAACTCTCCCGGGGGCCGATTCCTTTCGATGATTCCGCTCGGGAGTCCCCTCGGAACTCGCACATCTGTTCGAGTACAAGGCCTGTTCGTCGCACGATGTGGTGGGTGCTGAACGTCTGTGTTGTCTCCAGCATGAACGGATGGTGGAGGACCTCGACGTCGTAGACGTCCTTCATGCCAAGAAAAGGAAAGAGGCGATACCCATTCAGCCCGATGTCGGCCGCCGCCTTGGCGCGTTCCAGGACTAGCGACCGTAGCTCCGGTTCAACGGCAACCAGCAATACCCCGCTGTCGCTGCGTGTGGCGTACGCCAGAAACCAGCCATCAAGCTCCGCCTCACCGTGCCCGACGAGCGCCACATTCGCGAAGCCACCACCAGCGATTGCTCGAGTCACCTGCGCGAAGCGCGCTGTTTCCGCCGCGTTGCTACCGGAGATGAGTTGTGCGGCTGCACCACCAGCGGCAGACGTCAACACGACGCCTGCCGCAAGCACCGTCCAGACCTGACGCTGGTTCAGTTCCCGCCACCGGGGCGACCCGCGGGAGCCGCCGCTGCCGGCGCCGGGGCCATGACGATCTGGTCCCTGCCCTTGTCCTTGGCTGGAATTCCCTTGGTCATCCAGTCGGGGGCTGGCTTCCCCATCAGCTTGTTGTCGAAGAACTGCTGCATCTTCAACGCAACATCCTTCTGGTTCGCGCGACCAGCCGGGTTGTGCACGTCGTCGTTGTAGTCGACGAGATACACTTCCTTGCCGAGTCGGCGCATCCCGACAAACAACTCGATCCCCTGGTACCACGGCACCGCATCGTCCTTGTCGTTGCTCATGATGAACAGCGGTGTGGTCACCCTTGGCAACCAGAAGAGCGGCGAGTTCTCGATGTAAAGATTCGGCGCATCCCAGATCGATTTACCGAGCCGGCTCTGGGTCTTTTCATACTGGAAGGCGCGCGCGAGGCCGCTGCCCCAGCGGATGCCACCGTACGCGCTGGTCATGTTGGCCACCGGCGCACCGGCCATTGCGGCGCTGAACATCGACGTCTGCGTGATCAGAAACGCCGTCTGGTATCCGCCCCATGACTGGCCTTGCAGTCCGAGCCCCTTGGGGTCGACATAGCCGCGGGCGAGGAGCATCTGCACGCCCGGCACGATCGACTTCACGGCACTCGGTCCGGGGTAGCCGATCTCGTAGTGGATATCCGGCTCGAAGATCAGATATCCATTGGACACATAGTGCGTCGCGTTGATCACGTTGCGCCCGTTCGGCGCGACATAGCCGTGGAGCCCGTTCGAGAGGTCTTCGTAGAAGTACGACACCATCGGGTACTTCTTCTTCGGATCAAAGTTCTCCGGCTTGTACAGGATGCCCTTCATCGGAATGCCGTCGGAACTGAGCCAGTTCACCAATTCAGCCGTCCCCCAGTTGTAGTCCTTCTGCCAGGGATTCGCGTCGGTGATCTTGGTCAGTGCTGTGAGATTGGCGCCAACCCAGATGTTCGGAAACTCGACGAAGGTGCTCTTGGTGATCATGTACGTGTCGGCATTGCGCGCCTTGGTCGGATTGCCGTACGCCAGGTCTCCCATCACGACCTTTTCCGGGAGTTGCTTGCTATCCAGTCGGTCGCGGTAAAATCCGCTCGCCTTGGTGTCGTCGTTGAACGCGTGCAGCCAGAGCGGTTTGGCCGGGTCTATGGCGCGCTCATCGGGATCACGATCGAGAGCGATTGGGCGGAACACGATGTGCTCACGTGCGCCGACGCCATCGGTCACGTTGACGGCTGTGCGCAACCCGGCGGGGTCCACATCCCAGATGTCGAATCGGTCGTAGAGAAGAATCGAGCGATCGCCCTTGGTCCAGCCGCCGGTGCCCCATGCCGCCGGCGTATCGGGGGTGCTCCATGTCTCCTGCTCGAAGTGCACGTCCTTGAGTGGCGCGGTGAGGTCAACAGTCTTCGCCGTCGCGACGTTGTAGCTATACCAATGCGCGTCATCGAAGTACACCACGTACTTGCCGTCCACCGAGAGTTGCGCGTTGCCAGTGATCTTCAGTTTGATCAACTTGCGCGCACCGGTGGCCGGATCGACGAGGTAGAGATCGTTCCCCTCGTCGCCCCACATCTTCGAGATCTCATACGCTACGCTGGTGGATGCAAGCCCGACCTTGGCGTCATCCGACAGCGTAACGCTCGGCATGGAATCGGTGGTGAGCTGCGTCAACTTCTTCGTCGTCAGGCTGAAGAGTGCCTGATAGGTCTTGTTCCGGTCGCGGCCCACCGACAACAGCTGCGCCGGCTGCAGTTGCGGATCCTTGTAGTTCCAGAGATCGTACTTCGCCTTGCCAACCAGGGAGTCGGCTGGAATTGAATCGGCCAAGGGCGGTGCGATGCTGATGGTGATCGCATTGCCCGCGCGGTTGAACGATCCACCCGAGTTGTCAGCGAGATGCATGCTCGGCGGCATCATCGCAGCCGTCACCAATGGCGCCGCCGTCGGCACTTTCAGCGTGCCGTAGTAGATCGTCGAGCGCGCCTCGGGCTTGCCGAACTCGTCATGATCGGAGGTGAAGAGGAACTGCTGCTGCAGACGATCAAAGGTGAAGTTGCGGTAGTTCCCCTGGCCGATCATCACTGTCTGGGTGGTGCCAGACGCCAGCGAGCGAATAAATACGCCGTCCTTTGTGGAATCGCGCGACGTCACCGTGTAGGCCAGCACCTTGGCGCTGTCATCGAACGTGTATGACGCGATGTCGGTCATTTTTTCATCGACGCCGGTCATCAGGTTGCGCAGCAGAATCGTGGAGCCGTACGTCCGGCGCGCGACACCTGGCGCACCACCGCCACGTCCACCGCGCCCGCCTGCCGCGCCACCACGACCACCGGCACCGCCCGCCGGGGCAGCGCCGCGTCCCGCAGAGTCCGCACCGGTGCGGTTTGCTGCCGAATCGCGGATGCCAAACACCACCCAATTTCCATTGAAGCGCGGCGTACGGTACGACTGCGCATCTGGAATGGTGGTCTGCTTGCCATCGGCAAGCGCGACCATGATCAACGCATTCCGCGCCGCGGTATCGGGTGCGGCCGCACCGTCGACGATTGCCGCTGGTCGTGCAGCGCCCCGTCCCGCCGCGCGCGTCGCTGCTGCAGCCGCGGCCGCCCGGTCTACCTCCGCCTTGTTCGGTTGCGTCATCACGAAGGCGTACTTGCTGTCTGAAGTGAACGCGCCGCCGCCCCGTCCCCCCCCACCACCTGCCGCTCCGCCGCCACCGGCTGCACCGCGCAAACCGCCCGGCGTGTTATTGGGGCGGGAGATATAGCCGAGCCCGATGCGGTACTCGCTCGAGCCGGTCGTGGACCGGATGACGAATTCGCCATCACCAACTTGCGGCGCGAGGGTGTAGGCCACCCACCGTCCGTCATTCGACAGTGTCGCGCCCTGAATCGTCTGCCAGCGATCCCAGTCGGCAGGCGTGAGCGCCTTCTTCTGCGCGTGGGCGGTGATCGGCAGGATCAGGCCGAAAAGGACCAGGCTCGACGAGCGGAGGAGTCGCATGGGGTACCTGAACTGTTGTGGGGGTCGGCACAAAGATATCGAATCCGCGAGCTTGATGGGTGACGGACCGAACGGT
>JANYCP010000128.1 GCA_025360265.1 Gemmatimonadota bacterium | reverse complement strand
AGCCTCCACGCCAAAGGTCAAACCATCATTCTTGTCACACATGAACCCGATATCGCCGCACACGCCCACCGCCAGATCATCCTGAAGGACGGCAAGGTCGCGCGCGACGTCATGTCTTCGGAGGTTGTCTCGTGAAGTCAGTATCACGTTTCCTGTTGCCGGTTCTTGTCTTCGCCGCCTGCTCGAAGCCGCCCGTCATTCCCGTATACCAGGCGGTCGCGGTGCAGAAGCGCGACATCACCGTCACTGCCCAGGCGTCCGGCGCGATCAACGCCGACACGGTGGTGCAGGTAAAGTCGAAGGCGTCCGGTGAAATTCTCGACATCAAGGTCCAGACCGGTGACATCGTCCGTCGCGGTACGCTGATGCTGCAGGTAGACCAACGCATCCCGGCCAACGAGGTGGCGACCGCAAAGGCCACGTTGCAGGTCGACAGCGCGCAACTTGCCAACGCCCGCGCGCAGCTGAAGCGCCAGCAGGAATTGTTTGCCGCTCGTGCGGTGACGCAGCAGGAATTGGAACAGGCCACGCTTGCGGTGGCGCAGGCGAATGCGTCGGTGGTCCGGGACGGGATTTCCCTCGAGAACGCGAAGATCGCCATGGGAGACACCGAAGTTCGTGCGCCGATCACCGGCACGGTGATCGAGCAGGCAGTGCAGCGTGGTTCGGTGATTTCTTCGCCGACCAACAGCGCCAGCGGTGGAACCGCGTTGCTCACGATGGCGGATTTGTCACAGGTGCAGGTGAAGACCTGGGTTGACGAAACCGACATCGGCAAGATTCACGCAGGCATGGATGCCAACGTGACGGTCGCAGCATTCGCGAACCGGCCATTCCGGGGCGTCGTGGCGAAGATCGAGCCGCAGGCCGACACCATCCAGAACGTGACGATGTTTCCGGTCCTCGTGAGCATCGACAACAGGGACGGCCTGCTCAAGCCGGGAATGAACGCCGACGTGAAGATGGCCGTCGGTTCGCGCACCGGCGTGCTCGCGGTGCCCAACGCGGCGTTGCGCACCGAGCGCGATGTTGTGAGTGCCGGTTCGGTACTTGGCATCACGCCAGCCGACCTGCAGCAAATGTTGACCGACGCCAAGAAGGTCATGGCCGACGCGACCGCACAGAAGGCGGACACGTCAGCCGGCGTCGCATTGCCGAATCCGAACCCAGGAGCTGGCGGCGACAAGGGCCGTGGCGGGCGCGGCGTTGGTGCAGTGACCGGCGATTCGTCAAAGGGCGGCGGCCGCCGCAACCGCGGTGACAGCAGCAACGCAGGCGGCAATGGCGGCGGTGGGCGTGGGGCGGGTAACGGTGGCGCCAATGGCGGTAGTGGGAACGCTGCCGGCCCGGGTGGTGGTGGCCGCGGCGGGCGTGGCGGTCGAGGTGGCGGCGGCACAGGCAAGGCCGACTTCCAGTTCGGTGGCCGCTACATCGTGTTCACCATGAAGAACGGCAAAGCCCGGCCGGTGTATATCCAGACTGGCCTGACCGATCTCGATTATTCCGAGGTGAAGGTCGGTCTCGTTGAGGGCGACTCGGTGCTGATGTTGCCGAGCGCGTCAATGGTCGCACAGCAGCAACAACTCCAGGCACGCATGAGCGCCAATTCTGGTTTGCCGGGCCAGGCGAAGCCGGCCGGCACAACCGCTGGTCCGGGCGCTGGTGGTGCCGGGGCAGGCGGTGCTGGCGGCGGCGGTAACCGCGGCGGAAGAGGCGGTCCGTAAATGCTACTCGGCGAGACGATTCGCGTTGCCTTCGGCAGCATCCGCGCCAACAAGTTGCGCGCGGCCCTGACGATGCTTGGCGTCATCATCGGCGTGGCCGCAGTGATCACCGTGGTCGCGATGGGAACCGGTGCGCAGAAGTCAGTGCAGGACAGGATCAACTCCCTTGGCGCCAACCTGGTCACGGTCAATCCGGGCCAGGGCTTCAGCATGGGCGCCGCGACGCAGGATCGGGCGGCGATGTACGTCGCCGATGCCGAGTCGCTCAGGTCGGACGCAACCGCACTCGCTGAAGTAGTGCCGGAGCTCGGCCGCAACCAGCAGGTCATCTACGTCAACAGCAACATCAATACGAGCATCATCGGCACGTCAGCCAACTACGTGTCCGCGCACAATTACACCATCACGGCAGGCCGAAACTTTACCGACGGCGACGACGCGGCACGGCAGCGCTACGCCGTTCTCGGCGCGGATGTGCCGAAGCTGCTCAATGCGAATGGTCCGGCCCTGATCGGCCAGATGATCTCGATTCGCCAGATCCCGTTCGAGATTATCGGAATCCTCAGTGCGAAGGGCGCGCAGGGATTCCAGAATCCTGACGAACAGATCCTCATTCCGATCAACACTGCCCGCTACCGTGTATTCGGCACGGATCGGCTCCGGTCGATCGCCGTGATCGTCAAGGACAAGATTCCGCTTGAGCAGGGGATGGTCGATATCGAGCGTGTCTTGCGCAAGCAGCACAAACTTCGGCCGGGACAGGACGACAACTTCCAGATCCGTTCGCCGCGCGACATCCTGGCGACGCAGCAGCAGACCGCCGAGACGTTCTCGATGTTGTTGCTCTCGATTGCCGCGGTGTCGCTCATCGTTGGCGGCATCGGCATCATGAACATCATGCTGGTGTCAGTGACCGAACGCACCAAGGAAATCGGTATTCGGAAGGCGCTCGGCGCCACCAAGTTCACGATTCTCCTGCAGTTCCTGATCGAGGCGCTCGTCCTCTGCATCTCCGGTGGCACGCTGGGCATTGCCATTGGTGTCGGCGCGTCGATCTTCGTCAGCAAGCAGTACGGCACCACGACGGTGATTTCGCCGGTGGCGATCGCTGGCTCGTTCGCCTTCTCCGGTATGGTCGGGTTGTTCTTCGGGCTGTGGCCGGCGAAGCGTGCGGCAGGCATGGATCCGATTACGGCGCTCAGGTACGAGTAAGGGTCGCGTAAGAAGCGCGAGGCACGAGACACGGGACGGGGGCTCCGACGCAGGTCGGGACCCCCGTCTCACGCCCCACCTCAATATCTTCCGCGCCATGAAACTCACCTGTCTACTCGGAATCTGCCTCGCCACCGGACTTCATGCGCAGTCGGTAAAGATTCCCCGCGTTGAAACAGAAATTGCCATTGACGGTGTGCTCGACGAGCCGGTGTGGCAGCAAGCGGCCCGATTGTCCGGCTTCAAGCAGTATCGCCCGGTGGACGGTCGGCCGGCGGAGGATTCCACTGTGGTGCTGGTCTGGTATTCGCCCACTGCCATTCACTTCGGCATCATCGCGTATGATCGCGAGCCCGGGCTGGTGCATGCGACGTCGGCGACTCGCGACAACATCGCCAGTGAAGACGAAGTCATGGTGTATCTCGACACGTTCAACGATCGTCGACGCGCGTACTTCTTCGGCAGCAATCCGCTCGGCGTGCAGGATGATGGCGTTCGCAGTGAAGGCGGATTCTCGGCCAGTGGCTTCATGTCGGGCACGATCGATCGCAATCCCGATTTTCAGTACCAGACCAAGGGGCGCAGAACCGCGTTCGGGTACGTGATCGAGATGCGTATTCCGTTCAAGTCGCTGCGGTATGGTGGTGGCGAGGAACTGACCTGGGGCCTGAATGTCGATCGCATCACCCAGCGAACCGGATACGAGGATACCTGGACCGATGTGCGCCGGGCGAGCGAGTCGTTCCTGGCACAGGCCGGCACCATCACCGGGATTCACGGGATCCATCGTGGCATCGTCGCGGAGGTCCAGCCAGAGTTCACCGCACAACTGGCGGGGAACCGGCAATCGGACGGCAGTTTCGTCCGGGACAATGTGCATCCGGAGGTCGGCGGCAATTTCCGTCTGGGCTTCACCAGTGCCACGCTCGATGGCACGATCAACCCCGATTTTTCGCAGGTAGAATCCGACGCCGGGCTGGTGACGATCAATCAGCGATTCGCTCTTTTCTATCCGGAGCGGCGGCCGTTCTTCCTCGAAGGGATCGAACTGTTCGCCTCGCCAAACAATCTGGTATACACGCGCACCATCGCCAATCCGGCCGGCGGCGCCAAGTTCACCGGAAAGTTTGGCGACTGGACTGTGGCACACCTGAGTGC
>JANYCP010000068.1 GCA_025360265.1 Gemmatimonadota bacterium | reverse complement strand
TATGGAACACGCTGGCGTGTCACCGCTGGACTACTTGCGATCGATCCGGCTCGAGCGGGCGAGACAGTCGCTTGAATATGGTGCGAGCGTTACCCGCGCCGCGGAGGTGGCGGGGTTCAGGTCGGGGCTGCAATTGCGCCGGGCGTGGAGCAGCCAGTGGGGTGGCTCACCGCGCGATGCGACACGGGCTCAGTCCTGAGGGCTGCGGCGATCTCATTCATGCTTCAGGCGGATCCCGATGATCAACCAGACGAGCCACGACACCAGCGTCACGATTGCCACGATCAGCGGGATCCAGAGCGCCAGCACTGCCAGCAGGGTGTAGAAGGCAAAGGCGAACCAGCCGTAGCGATAATTGTCGCGCGCCTTGGCGACGCCGTGCGCGTCGACCAGCAAGCTGTGCTTCAGCGCAGCGCCGGTGATCAGGACCCAGCCAATCGCCTGAAGCGCCAGGACGCCATCGTAGACCAGCACCGCGGGAGCGGCGTGGTCGGTGAGCAGGAATTCTCCCAGCAGTGCGGTGGGAAATGGAATCAGCACCGTGGTCAGCAAGAGGAAGCCGTTGGCGTAGATGAGGGACGGCGTCGAACGCTTCACCAGGTGCATCGCCTCGTGATGATTGACCCAGGTGATCAGGATGATGCCGAAGCTCAGCAGGAAGGCGAGGATCGTTGGCATCAGTCGCCAGAGCTCGTGCCAGAGCTCGCGTGAACTCGTGATGTGTGCGCCGGGTGGCAGCCTGACATCGATGATCAACAGTGTCAGTGCAATAGCGAAGACACCATCGGAGAACGCTTCGAGGCGGGCGTTGGAGGGGGCTTCAGCCATCACGTGCTACGGCGTGCAGGCCGCGTCGGGGACAATTGTTCCGCCGGGCATTGTCACGCGCGCGCCGGCGCTGACGGCCGGGAGGTACTCCTCGGTGCTGGGCATCGCGAACAGCCGGGACGCAGATGCATTGATCGTCCCCAGACCAAGACGGATGTCCGGCGTCCATCTGAGTCCGACCACTTGGTTGGGACCGTAAATCGTAAAGCCCGTCGATGGCGGCAATGTGAGGCAGGCCTGCGCACCGACCACGACACCGATGACCACATTCCAGAGACCGCCCGGTGTGTGCGGCTGATTGTCGGGAAATCCAAGCACGACGAGTGAATCGCAATGACCGCCGACACAGGTCGCATTGGTGACTAGCAGCGTCGGTAGCGGCGCAACCGCCGACGAAACATCAGCAAACAACTCGGCGGAGAGTGCGCCGCGAAGGCTCTGTGTCCCGGGCGTTGATCCCATCACCCATTGCACCGAATCGGTTCCGTCCCAAGCCGTCTGCAGCGTCGTGGTGGACGCGCCGTTGATTGTGCCATTTCCCCGGACCACGGAAACCGAAACACTGGCGTCACGCGCCCGCTTCACCGTGCCGTCGCTCAGGTGCTCAAGGACAAGGAATACGACCGGAACCGGCGCCCCGACCCAGCTCGATGCGGGTGGGGCGGTACGGACCTCGATCGAAAAACCGACAACTAGCGGCTGGTTGATCGCGGTCGACGTGCTGTTGCAGGCGGCCACCGCCAGGATCAATGGCAACGCTCGTATCGATTGTCCCGGCATGGCTCGAACCCCCTGCCATCAGAAACCTGACCTCTGGAACGGTACGCCCGCGGAACGGCAATGGAAAGGCCTTCAGTCGACGCTGGGCCCGGGAGTGTGTTGTGTTGGATGCCCCGCCGGTCCCGGGCCGACTAGATTTCGCGCATGGCCGTTCGCGTACTCTTCGACGATCCGATAGTCCGGGTCACTTTTTCGGGTACCATGAGCGCCGAGGATCTGACCGCGGTAGGTGCTGCGATCAGGGAACTTGAGACTCCCGGCGCCAGAACACCGGACCGCCTCACCGACCTGACCGACGTGCTCGCCCGCGATTCGATCTTCAAGCTGGTCATGGAAATCGCCCGGCGCCGAAGCACGACGGTGTTCCCCAACGCCTTCCGATCTGCGATCGTCGCGCCGACTCCGGAAACGTTCGGCTTCGCGCGGATGTTCAAGATCCTCAACCGCAATTCGCAGATCGCAATCCAGGTGTTCAACACCATGGCTGAGGCAGAAGAGTGGCTGGGAGTCGTGGCACCGTACCAACAGGTGGGCTGACGAGCGACCTACTGCCAGACGCTTCGTGTGTCGTGCAGCGCTTGCAACATCATGGCAACCACCACGACCGGAATCGTCGGATCGGAACTCTTGTTCACGAGCCGGACGACCAGAAGCAGTCGCGCGCGACGTATCTCCGTCGTGCCGGACATCCCGGTTGGAATCGCGCTGGCGGCAAACACGGCAGTGCCGGGGAACGGCGTGATCGATCGCAGCTTGGCGAGGAGATCGGCAGCCATCGGCGTGTGCTCCTGGAACATTTGCTCGACGCTTGGCTCTTCGGCACCTCGCAGTGGCCGCACCACTGCCACGAACATCAGTGAACCCGAATCCGGCATCGTATAGAGAACCTGCAGGCCATGCGGCAGGCCATACGTCGCCGCTTCAACGCTATCCACCGCTTCGAAATACGGCAGGAATCCAGGCTCGTCAGGGTGCGGCGTGTACCCCGCCTTGCGAATCATCGCGGTGAGCTCGGCCATCGACACCAACGGGGTTCCCGAACTCAGCGTCTGCACTTCCTTGGGTGCAGGCTTCCCCTGCTCCAGAGCCCTCGCAAGCGAATCGAATTGCGCGAGATTCGACTTGGGCATGTACCTGATGCGACGAGAGAGATCGCCGATCGGATCGGGCTCAGGCGGTTTCTTCGCACACGCGGACGCGAGCGCAAGCATTGCGATGATTCGCAGGCACCTACTCATTGTTCCTCTGAGCGCAAGGTCCACGGAGCAAGGGACCATCTCGACTCGCCTGAACCGCACGCGAACGAGAGTGCCATGCACGACATCGACTCATGGTCGCCGCGTCGCCTCCACGATTCGATAGAGTTGCAGCTCGGACGCGCGATCCGCGGCCTCCGGCAACTGGCATTCAAGCAACAGCCAATGGCCAGCAAGCGCTACCGGAAATCCGCTCATGGTCAGGTAGCATGGCAGGACCGTGCGGCCGATGAAAGTTGTGTCCGAAAAGACGTCCACGGTAGTCGCATCGTTCGCCGTTCCGATCACCCAGAGGCGCCCGAGTGCATCGACATGCAGGGGTACTTGGTTGAAATGTGCCGTCACCTCGCGCGCGAGCGTGTCCAAGCGAGCGCGCTGATCCGGACCGGGGGTCATCTTGCCGTCCGGCCGCTGCATCGGCTTCCCCAACTCGATCAATCCGGCCCGCTCTGTCGCAAGTTCGCGCGGTCCCCGGTGGTGCGGTGGCAGCGTGCGACCAAACGAAGCGATGAGCCGGCCAGACCGATCGTAGCTGTAGATGCGATAATGCCAGGCGTCGGCGATGTACGTGCGCGTGGGTGTGGCAGCATACGAGATGCGCATCAACCGCTTTCCATTCGGCGGCGAAGCGAGCACCGCCTTGAATCCGGGGTCGCTTTCCGGAATCAGGACTCGGCCGGCCGAGTCGCCGACAAGTGTGCGGCGAATCACGGAGCGCTCGGTGCGCGTGAATCCAGGCGGCACCCAATGGTCGACCGAATCACCGACCCATTCGAGTGGAATATCGAGCATAAGCGATCGAATGTCGCGATCCGATTTCCCATTCAGCAGGTAGTGCAGCATCATCATTCGTTGATCATCGAAGATTCGCACCGAATCGCCACGCACCTGCACGTTCCCCGCACTGCGAAACTCTCCGGGTCCATCGCCTTCCCGGCCGAATGCAAACAACCGGTGCCCATTCGAATCGATCACGCGAAAAATCGGAGCATGCGCGCCGGAATTGGCGTAGATAATCTGGCCGCGTTCGTTGACACCCATCGGCCCGTATTGGTCGTCAGGAAGTTCAGAGTCGGCGATGGCGAGGACGCGGCGCTGAAGCGTCGGCATGCCAAGAGGCGGGACGGCGAGGTCCGGTGCAGGAGACGCGCCGCGACAGGCCAAGGCGCCGACCGCGAGGAGCACCAGCCGCCAGAGGCGAATGGAAGAGCCAACGCCAGTCACCATCACACGATTTGCAG
Organism: Gemmatimonadota bacterium; assembly: GCA_025360265.1. Taxonomy (GTDB): domain Bacteria; phylum Gemmatimonadota; class Gemmatimonadetes; order Gemmatimonadales; family GWC2-71-9; genus Palsa-1233. The sequence continues at coordinate 5,564 of JANYCP010000068.1, read as the reverse complement.
AATTTCGCGCGTGCCAGTCTGGTAGAGGTCGGTGTACCCGTTGAGCCCGTTCTTGAAGACCTCGCTGGTGGCGTACTCCGCCATCTGTTTCTCGAACCCGCTGATGCTGTCCACCTCGTATTCGAGGATGACGCGATTGAATTCGCCAGTCACATCGGTGAGGACGCGATAGCGGGGCATCTTGGCCGCTTCGGCCGTGGTCTTGAATTGCGCAGCGAGCTTGCTGGCCTGCCCCGGCTTGGCGACGAAGATGTTGCGGACGACCATCATATGAGACTCCTTCTAGGGGTGTCCGAATAGGCTAACGCGCGGGACGTCGGTCGCGCAACTGGCGGCGCTCCACGCCGACTGGACCTTCGATCGCATCGCTACGGCGTCACGGTCAGGTTCGCCACCGCGAAGACGGATCCCGGTGCGCCGGTCCCGGCCACGTCACCGTGACGGTCACGCTCACCTGAATGCTCGGATTGCTGGTGTTCTTCGTCGATCAGCGCGTTCCAACGACGGATGATATCAGCGCTCTGTTTCTCGAACGTGGCGGCAACCTCTTTCATGGTCGCTGGCATCGCGGTGACAGCTTCCTTGGTCCAGAATCCAGAATGAGATGCAGAGCGCACGTTTGTTCATTGGGGCTCCAAAAAGGTTGTGACAGAAGGACTCACCTGCTCAATCCCCGACGTGGGGTTCGAAGCGCCGAAGTACGCGCAGCGTCACAAAGGTCACGAGTGCGATGAGCAGCGCCAGTTCCAGTTGGCCGTAGCCCGATGCTGCGCCAATCGCGCTGGCCGCCCAGATCGCTGCTGCAGTCGCGGTGCCGCGCACCCGCTCCTGGTCCTTGACGATTGCTCCGCCGCCAATGAAGCCGACCGCAGTGATCAACCCCTGCAGCAATCGCGACGAGGAATCCGAGCCTGCCCCGAAGAGAGCCACGCCCAGCAGGACGAAGGCGCAAGCAGAGATGGCGACGAGCGGAAAGGTGCGAAGGCCGGCGCTCTGCGAATCGCGCTCCCTTTCATATCCGATAGGGAAAGTCAGGAGGTACGCGACCCCGACCCGCAGAGCCAGAGATAGGAAGTAGGCCATGTCGAAGGCAATGGGACCCATGACGCCGATGGCTCGCATGCCGTGAAGGGTACGTTACGATGGTAAGATTCGCCATATATATGGAATCCGATCTCGCCGAAGTGCTGACCGAATCCCACCGGGGTCGCGATCCGCGGATCCTGGCTCGCAAATACGCCCTCATGCGGACTGCGCGGCATCCGTTTCTGCGGGGTAGCTGCGCGCTCTTCTACCGCGCCTGGTCCGCGTCACCCATCCTCGACTCCGCCCCCGCGGCCTGGATCTCAGGAGACCTGCACGTCGAGAATTTCGGTTCGTACAAGGGCGACAACGGCCTCACCTACTTCGACCTCAACGATTTTGACGAAACTGCCCTTGCCCCAGCTACATGGGACATCGCGAGGCTGTTGACGAGTATTCTGGTGGGTGCGCGAGACATCGGTCTCGACACCGGTAGCTCGACTGCCCTCGTCCAACGTGCACTCGCCGCGTACGTCACCGAGATCCGCACCGCCAAATCACGCTGGATCGAGCGCGAGACGGCGCGAGGTGTCGTGCGTGATCTACTGGTGCAGGCTGGGACCCGCACGCGGGCGCAATTGCTCAACCGGTATACTCGACGCAAGGGACGGCGGCGATTTTTCACGCCGGACGACAGTCGAATCCTCCCGGTTTCCACCACTGCCCGCATGCGCGCCGAGCGAATGATTCACGCGATCGCAAAGACGTCGACCGAGCCAGACTTCTTCGACGTGATCGATGTCGCCCAGCGTGTTGCAGGAAATGGGGCGCTCGGCGTCGAGCGATTCGTCGTGCTGGTCAAGGGGCACGGCCACCCCGATCGCAATGCACTCATCGACATCAAGCAACAAAGGCATTCGTCTGTAGCACCGAGCTCGCCAAGTGTTCAGCCGGTCTGGTCGAGTGACGGCGAACGCGTATGCGCGGTGCAGCACCGGGCGCAGGCGATCTCTCCCGCGCTCCTGCGGGCCGTCAGCGACCGAACAAGGTCGTTCGTACTCCGTGAACTCCAGCCCGTCGCCGACCGGTTGGATCTCAGTTCACTGACCGCCAAGCCGAAACGTCTTCGAGCGGCCGTCGACGTATGTGGCAGGCTTGCCGCTTGGGCGCATGTACGCAGCGCGAGCTGGCGCGGAGCAGCATCGGTGGACGAATGGCTGGTGTTTGGCCAGCGGACTGATTGGCAGCGGGCATTGATGCAGCGCGCGCGTGCAGCGGCGGCGCAGAACGCGAAGGACTATCGGGCGTTTTCCAAATTGTACGACGCCGGGGCGTTTCGCGCGACCTGACGACAACGCCTCGATCGCATCAGGAACAGTAGATATCGAACACTTGCGTGAACACGGTGTCGGCCGGCACCGTTACGAGCGTGTCCATCCTCAGTCCGGTGAACACCGTGGTGAGACGGGCGTTGAGGCGGTGTGCACCGGGTGTGACGACAAACTGCTGCGAACGCTCCTTGTCCTTGAGCGTATCGACACCGACCTGCACCGAATCGATCGAGAACACCATGCCGTAGTCATGCGCCCCGCAGAACGGCGATTGCACCAGGAACTGGACCGACGTCTCCCTGGATGCGTTGCTTGCACAGGCGAGCCCACCAAGGACAATAAGTGCCTTGCTACGCATCGATATTCCTCACGAGATCGTAAACCGCACGACCTGCTCAATGATCTGGCGGACCGGACTGCCCTTGATCTTCGCGGGCGAGGCAGAACAGGTGAGCACGGCATCAATGGCCGGTTGTTCAAACGCCTTGTTGGTGCTGCTGGTCACCTGAATACTCCCGGCTTCGATGCGGCCATCGACTCCCATGATGTAACGCAATGTGATCGACCCGTTCACTTTCGCCGCCCGTAATTCAGGCGGATAGCGTGGCGGGCTGCAGCCGAACTGCTTCACCGGCTCGTCCACCTGAGTGCCGCTGAAGAGCCCAGCCACAACGGCGGTTGCGGTCTCGACGAATGATCGCCGCAATGCTGCGAGTGGTGAGCCACCGAAATCGGTCTGCCGCTGGATCAGCCATCGGCCACCCTCGCGAGAGAGCACCAGGTTGGTCGCGACATCGCGAACGCCGGCGACGCCGCGAGCGGTGAAGCGCAGTTGCTCGTGCCGATCATAAATCGCCACATCGGGTCGGATGAAGGTCGTGATCTGGTGCTTGACGCGCGTACCAACCGAGGCGGCAAACGCGGAGTCGACAAAGCCACGCACAACCATCGCGAGTACCGAGTCGGCACCCTCTTGCGTCGTGCCGAAGCCATCGAGCCACACCGCCTTGGCAGCGTAGTCGTTGCGAATCAACGTGATATCCCGAGTCTGCAATGCCGCTTCGTACCGTGCAATCAGTGCGTACACTGCGGTACTGTCTTGCGATGTCTGACCCTGAGCGGTGACGTTCGGAAGCACGATCAGCAGCGACAGCAATACGGCGCGACACATGACTTCCTCGCTCGGAGCGGGACAATTGGGAGGTAGCCGAAGTGTAACCCCAAAACAGCCTGCGTCCCACGCTGGTCCACTGTGTTCGCGGCCACCCGGTCAGCGTCCACACAGATAGATGATTCACTCACTGACCCTTCGTTGGCCCACAGTCTGTCTCGTGGCTGCTTCGCTCGTCGCGACTCCGCTTGCGGGCCAGGCAATCCGTCGCGTCGCACCCGCCGCTATCCCAGTGCGGTTTCCCGAAGGAACGGTGCACGGCTTCCTCGAGTTGCACTCCGCCGACGGCTCCCTCGCCGCGAACGGTGACCTGCTGCAGTTGCCGCACGAGGGGGGTATCGAAAGCCGAATGACCTTTCGCTTCCGCGACTCCTCGTTTTTTGAAGAGACGGTTGCCTTCACACAGCGCGCGGTGTTCGCGCTGCAATCGTATCACCTGGTGCAACGCGGTCCGGCGTTTGCCGCCGACCTCGACGCGTCGATCACTGCCAACGGACAGTATGTCGTCCGATCGCGCTCGCATGACGGCAAGGTGAAAGACTATACCGGCACGCTCGACATGCCTCCCGACGTGTCGAACGGACTGCCGATCATCCTCCTCAAAAATCTCGCACGCCACGACACCCAAACAGTGCACCTGGTGGCATTCACCCCGGCGCCACGGATGATCCAGTTGCAATTGGCGCCAGTGTCGGAGGGGCGCCTGCTCAACGGTGATCGTCCCGAAACCGACGTTGAGTTCGATCTCAAGCCGGTGATTGGTGGCGTGGCGGGGTTCTTCGGCAAGCTGCTTGGCAAGATCCCGCCAGATTCGCACGTCTGGCTCGTGACGCAGGGAGCGCCAATGTTCGTTCGGTTCGAGGGGCCGCTCTACATGGGGTCGGTCTGGCGAATCGACCTGACCTCGCCTCACTGGCCGCGCTGACACGCGCGGACCTTACAACTCCGACTTCAATCCCTTCACTAGCGCGTCGACATCATGCTCATTGTTGAACAGGTGCGTCGAGATGCGATGGCCGTTGAACCATTTCTCCGGCACCACCTTGACAATCACTTTGTGCCGCTCGCGAAGACGATTGTGCAGATCTATCGCCTTGATGGCATCGGGCAATCGATAACTCACCAGCGGTGAGGTGAGCGGACCCGGTGCGGCGCTCACCACATCGAGTCGCGGCAGTCCCTTCAATGCGGCGTATACTCTGTCGCGCAGGTCGAGATTGTGTGCCTCGATCCTGGCACTTCCGATGGCCTCGTGATACTCGATCGCCGCACCAAGTCCGAGCACGCCCGGAATGTTCGTCACTCCCGATGAATCCGAGTACGCCGCGCGTCCAGCCTGCTGTGCGATCGGCTGGATCGCGTCGGCGAGTTCTTCGCTGAGGTACATGAGACCGGTGCCCTTGGGCGCAAGCAACCACTTGTGTCCGCTGGTGACGTAGGCGTGACAACCGAGCGATTTTACATTGACCGCGATCCCTCCAACAGCTTGCGCACCATCCACCACCGAAATGCAACTGCGGGCACGTGCCAGCGCCGAGAGTTCGGCCACCGGCATCCGCAATCCGGTGGACGTGAGCAGATGCGAGAACGACATCACCCGAGTGCGCGGCGTGATCTGCCTCGCAAACCGGTCGATGATCGCCTGCGCGTCATTCTCGCCCGGCGGAATGACCACAATGTCGATGATGGCACCGAACCGTTGCGCGACGTAATCCCAGCCGACGCGACCGCCGGGATGTTCCTGATCGGTGGTCAGGATACGGTCGCCCGAGTTGAGCGTGAGCCCCTGTGCAATCGAATTCATGCCGTCGGTGGTGCATCTGGTGAGGACCAGTTCTTCGGTCTTGCATCCGAGGAATGCGGCGGCCTGCGCCCGTACGTCATCCATCGCCTTTTCCTGCGGGCCGTAGCCGTAGTACACCGGATCGAGTTCAAGTTCTCGCCACGCGGCGATGGTGCGCTCCATCACCGGGCGCGGCGTGGGACCGAGTGATCCCGTCTGCAGGTAGACCAGCCCCGAGGCGAACATGAAATCGTTC
>JANYCP010000035.1 GCA_025360265.1 Gemmatimonadota bacterium | reverse complement strand
GATCATGGGATTGTGGTTCCTGTTCACCGTGGTCGTTTCCGCCAGCGTGGCGTGCGTCGTCGGCACGGTCGTCCCTCCCGGTGGCAACGGGCATGCGGTATTCCACCACATCGCGGTCATCACGTTCCTCTGCTACGCCATCGGCGCGATCCCGATGTCGATCTGGTACTACCGGAAATGGTCCACGACGTTCCGGCACGTGGTGGACGGAGTACTGTATGCGCTGGCGAGTGGAGCGGTGTTCATGTGGCTGTGGCCGAAAATGTGAGTGCTGTCATCCTGAGCTTCTTCGCTTCGCTCAGGATGACAAGAAGCGCTCGAGCTTCTTCATCTGCTGCGTGAAGCCCATCTGCATTCCCTGCACGGCACCTCCAGCCTGCGGACCGATCCTGTGAATGGCAGCCCGGACAGTGGCCTTCGTCCTGCCGTTCTCTGCGGTGAGCGTCAGCTCGGTTGTCTGGTCGATCATCGTTGCATCCTTCTGTCCTTCGGTCCACGCCAGCGCGGTGTACGCCAGCCTGGTATACGGCTCAATCACCGTGTAATGCGCCAGCATCGGCCACTTGGTTCCTGCATACGGCCCCATTGCGGCGCCAGCTTCCATCACGATGTAGAACCTGCCGCCGACGCGAGGATCGACATCGCATTCGGGAATCGTGACGTTGTCTGGTCCCCACCATTGCTTCAGCTGCTCCGGAGTGGTCCACGCTTGCCACACCGTTTCCGGTGATGCGTCGTAAGTGCGTTCGAGTACCACTTCCTTGATCGGCGCCATCATCTGCTCCCTTTGCTGTTCGTGCTGGTGGTCTTCAGGAATCGGGCCAGTGAGTCCAGTCGGTGTTCCCAGAGCTGCTGATACGTCTCGAGATACCGGCTCGCCGCGAGCAGGGTATCGGGAGCAATGCTCACCACCTGTTCGCGACCGCGCCGCTCCTTGCTGATCAGCTTGGCGCGATGGAGCACGTTGAGGTGCTTGGCGATGGCGGCGAACGTCAGCGGGTACTGTGTGGCGATTTCGCCCACCGTCATGCTTTTTCGGGAGACCCGTTTCAGGATATCGCGTCGCGTCGGGTCGCTGAGGGATCCGAAGACCGCATCGAGGTGGCTCAATCGTTCAACCATATGGTTGAATAATAGGCCGGCCGGGGTCGCGGTCAAGGGGATCGAGGGCCGGGTCGCAATGCGCGGCGATCGTTTATGACGACGCTTACGCCTTGACCCCCTCCAGCTGCTCCGCGTGGTGCACCGTGTGAATCGCCCCAAACCGGACATAGTCCACCACGCTGAGCTTCCCGAACACCGGATGCTTGAACGTCCCATCTCCCTTGACCACGAACTCACGCATTGTCGACTCGGCCTTGCGCATTCCCTGTTCCAGTCGCGCCATAAGCGTCTCAAGCGCTGCCGGCGAGTCCGATGGCTTGAGCACAGGTGGGCCTTTTGACTGTTCCGGGAACGCACCGCGCTTCAGCACGCCATTGTACCAGATCCGCAGCATCGGTCGGAAGAGCGGCATCACGAATGGCACCTTGCCGAAACCCTCGCCGCGGACCACGCCTGCTGCGACCTCGGTGGTGATGGCGACATGCTCAACAATCTGCGCCGGAGTCCACGACGCTGGCTTGAGCGGGACGCTCCAGGCACTCGCCGGCATGGCACGTGCCGCGACGATGAACCTCGCCGTGGCGCGGTCATTCTCGGTGAGGGCCCGATCAAGCGGTGAACCCGCGTGAGCAGCGTTCATGGGACACTCCGGAATGGTGGTGGACGGGACGTCATCTCAGGCAGTCCAAAGTTACCTTCTATTCTCTGCCCCGCGAACTCTCAACGCAGGACTCCCTGAATGACGCATGCCCGCGCTCTCGCGTTCGCCTTGCCGTTCATTGCACTCCTCACCGCAGCGCCTTCGCGCGACGCCCTGCCACCCATCGGTTACCACGACAACACAGTGGCGGCGGGCTCGAACCACAACGGCGTGCGCGAGGTGACATTCGAGATTCGCCGCGGACTTATGCTGCCCAATGGTCCCGGTCGTCCCGGCACGCCGATGATGGCCTTCGCCGAACCAGGCAAGCCGCTGCGTCTTCCCGGCCCGATGATCCGGATCACTGCCGGCACACGACTCGCGACTACGGTAGTCAACAGGAGCGATAGCACCGTTGTGCTGCGCGGCCTCTCCGCCGATCCCGCCGATTCGTTGGTGCTCGCCCCCGGAGCGAGCGGCACCGTGCGCTCGATTGCCGACGAGATCGGGACACGATTCTACTACGGCACATTTCCTGGTCGCACGATGCTCGACCGGCGGACGGAGGACGGTCATTTGGCGGGTGCGATTGTTGTTGATGCGCCGGGGCCGCGGCCGCGCGACAACGTCTTCGTGATCAGCATCTCATATCATTCGCGTGACTCGCTCAACCGGCTGAACAACGATCGGGAGGTCTTCGCCGTCAACGGCCGCCCATGGCCGTTGACCCAGCGATTGCACGGCACCGTTGGCGACTCGGCGCACTATCGGGTGATCAACGCGTCGCGTGACTTTCATCCGATGCACCTGCATGGCACCTACTTCAGGGTGGCACGCCACGGCGGTACCTGGCGCGATACCGTGCTCGCGGGCGAGGCCGAACGTGTCGTGGTTACCGAGCTGCTCCCGGCAGCATCCACGATGGAGATGGAGTGGATGCCCGATCGTCCGGGCACCTGGCTCTTCCACTGTCACCTCAACTTTCATGTGACGCCGAACATCGGCTTCGGTGTCGATTCGACCTCCGTCGCTGACAACATTCGAATGCTGTACGGCGAGCACAGTACTGATCCCGACCACCACCTCGAGCAGGGAATGGGCGGCTTGCTAATGACGATCACGGTGCCGGCACCACGCAGCTGGTCGCCGCTGATCGTGTCACGCAAACTGGTGACGCTCGACATTCCACGCGATTCAGTGGCGGGCGAGCAACTGCCGATCTTCGCCCCCACAGTGACCGACGGCGCGAGGATCACGCAGCCGGTGGCGCCTCACGGTCCCGGTGCCATGCTGCTGTTGCATCAGGGTGAGCCGACCACGGTGCGGGTGACCAATCATTCGCTGGAACACACGGCGATTCACTGGCACGGAATGGAACTCGAAAACTTCTACGACGGCGTCGTTGGTGTTGGCGGGACGTCTGATCAGCGAACACGAGCGATCGCGCCAGGTGCATCGTTCGATGCGTTGATGACGCCGCCACGCGCCGGGACGTTCATCTATCACACGCATCTCATGGAATTGCGGCAGATGGAGAGCGGGCTCTACGGCGCTATGATCGTGCTGCCACCTGGCGCTGAGTGGGATGCGGCGCACGACCACGTTTTCGTTCTCGGTTCCCTCGGCGTCATAGGTGTGATGCTCAACGGTGCCAAGGTTGCTCCGACACTCGAGTTCGACGCGGCGAGTGTGCACAGACTTCGGATGATCAACATCACCACCGGTGCGCCGAGCATCTCCTTCCAGTTGGTGCGCCCGGATTCGTCGCTCGTGACATGGACACGCCACGCGAAGGACGCGATCGACCTTCCCGCATCCCGGCATGTGAGTGCCCCATCGCGGCAGCAGGTGGGGATGGGTGAGACCTACGACATGCTATTCACGCCGCCGGCTGCGGGCGAGTATCGACTGGAGATACGCAGTGTGGCGGGCCTGCTGCTCGCCCAGCAACCGATTCGCGTGGTGGCGGGGAAGCGCTAATCCAGCACTTCCTTCCCATTCGGGTCAATAAAGAAGTCTTTCCCGTTCAGCCGCACCCGCGCCTTCCCTTTCGAGAAGATCGAGGCATAATCGTATTGCACCGGGATCGCCACGTTTCCGTTCTCATCAAGAAATACAAATTTCCCCTTGATACCCGCAATGCAGCGCTCCACTTCCGGCTGATACATCACAATCTCTCCATAGATCAACGGCACCACTTCCTTGCCGTCGAGGTCCACAAAACCATTCAGGTACTGCTCGCCCTTGATCCGAGTCACCTGCCAGCGTGACGGACTGTACAGGTTTACCTGATCGTACTTGAGCACCGCAATAGTGCGACCATGCGGGTCGATGATCCGCTTGCGATTGTTGGTGTACACCAGTGCGCGATCATCATGAAATGTCTCGGCGTGCTCGTACGTCTCCTTGAACGGCCGGGTACCGTTGGTGTCGATGTAGAAGTACCTGTCGTCGCCAAGCTGTACGAGTGCCAGCCCCGATCGAAACGGTTCGGCAAACACATAGCCGTTGGTTGTGGCGAAGAGCGCACTGTCGACCGGCCCCTGGTCGAGATCGACAAAGAGGAACTTGTGCGCGAACTGCAGCAGGGCGCGCGCATCGGTGATGTCGGTGACGAACAGTTCCGTACTCGGTGCAACGATCTCGACACCGTTCGCGTCGATGATACCCTCCGCGTACGTGTCGCCCGTGCCGAGTGACACCTTGGCGTAGCCGAGGGCGTTGGCGGGTTCGACCTTCTTGTATTTCATCGATTTGTGCTCGGCTTGCGGAGAGGACTTGGGAAGTGCGGCGGAGTCAGCGCTGGTGCCGCTGCGCGGGGCAGGCCCACACCAGCAGCAGTGCTGCGGGCAATGCGAAGCGCTTGCGGAGGATTGGTAGCGCGTGATTGCTTGGCACCTCCCAAGCTACTTCCTTTACGGCGTATGATTGCGAATTTGTCGCGGTGGAGTATCTCGTCGAGTCGTGGCAGGAGGGGACGGAACTCATGTACAAGCTGGTGCTGGTACGGCACGCAGCAGCGACTGGTCAGGATGCGAATGCCCAACTCACGATCGAAGGCGAGCGGCAGGCGCACACGCTGGCTGATTTCCTCGTGCCATTGCAAATCCAACGCGTGATTTCGAGTCCGTTTGCGCGCGCAACTGAATCGGTACGACCGTTCTGTCGCCGAGCCGGGTTGGATCTGGAGACGGATGATCGGTTGGTGGAACGGGTGCTCAGCGCTGGCAACTATGCCGACTGGCGCGACCACCTTCGCCGATCATTCGATGATCCGGACTATTGCCTGGAAGGAGGCGAATCCGCGCGCGCGGCACAGGCCCGCGGCTCGGCGGTACTTCGCACAGCACTGGAATCGGGTGAGCGTACCGTGCTGGTGACCCATGGGAACCTGCTGGCGCTGATGCTGAAATCCATCCATGCAATCGCGGGATTCGATCTTTGGTCCGGGCTGTCGAACCCAGATGTGTTCGTAGTGCACGTAGAAGGGGAGCGCCCCGCGGGGTTCAGTCGAGTGTGGCACCAGTAAACCAAGGCCTTGTCGCTGCATCGCCTTCTTGCCATGGCCGCCAGCGCCGGGCGTTGCCGGTCCGCCGTTCTACACCGGTACCGTGAAGGCCGGCCGTCAGTAACGGTGCGCTGGCGTCCGGGTCCATTGACCTGACCAAGGAGGTGAGTGCCGGGGTTTCTGGCGATTCGCTGGTCGAGCTGATCTCGAGCGGCAAGGCGTACATCAACGTGCATACGAAGAAGTATCCGGACGGCGAAATCCGCGGGCAGCTCGAGGTCAAGCCTTAACAGGTTCGGAGGTTCCAGCCAGCTATCCTGGGGAGGGCAATCCGGGGCCAGCACCCCTTCGAAGTGTGCCCATGGCGCGCAACTTGAGAGGACCCATTGGGTTGCCACGTATATTCCGAAACACCAACTGCGGACCCATCATGCGTCACCCCCGCTCGCTCCCCATTGCCTTATTCATTGCCATTGCGCTTGCCTCAGGTCGCATCGCGAATGCGTCGGCTCAATTCGGTGACGCCAGAAGGCCGATCGCCGGGATTTCGTGCGACGCGATGGAAGGATCAAGACTTCACATCCACCAGCACCTCGTGATCCTCGATCACGGCAAGCCGGTTGACGTGCCATTCGACGTTGGCAGGCCGCACGATGCGCGCTGCCTCTACTGGGTGCACACCCACACTCCAGATGGCATCATCCACATTGAGGCGCCGGCGGAGCGCACCTTCACGCTCGGTGATTTCTTTGACATCTGGGGTCAGCCGTTGAGTCGGACGCACGCGGCCACGGCGACGGGAACGAAGAAGGTGCCGCTCAGGATCTGGGTGGATGGCAAAGCCTACACCGGCGATCCGCGGAAGATCGTGCTCGCGTCGCACACGGACATCACGATCATGGCTGGACCGCCATTCAGCAAGCCGAGCCTGTTCACGACGTGGGGACCGCTGTAATACAGTGACCATCCTCGACAACGCATTCTGGGAAGCGCTCGGTAGCCATCACGCACAGTTCGCGCAGGGTGCCCCCGGCGCTCGCCGCTATTCCGTCGAAGTAAGTCCGCTGTGCGCGGTGCGGGACACGACGGACCCCGGCTGCTGGCACGATCTCGCCAATTTGATGGAAGCGGGCGAACGCGTCGGTCTGCTGCTCTGGGAAGTGCCCGACGTGGGCAGCGAACTCCAGCTGCTTCGGAGCGCGCCACTGGTGCAGATGACGTTTGCCGGCGAGCCGGCGGCGTTACCGCTGCCCGAGGATGTGTCCTGCCGCGACCTGACCGCCGCCGATGCCGACGACATGATCGCCCTCGTTGCGCTGACAAAACCGGGGCCGATGGAGCGACGCACTGTGGAGCTCGGTCGCTACCTCGGTGTGCATGACACGTCCGACAGACTGATTGCGATGTCCGGTGAGCGTGCTCGGCTGCCGGGGTGGACCGAAGTAAGCGCGGTGTGCACTCACCCCGATCATCGCGGCAAGGGACTCGCGCGCCAACTGATGCTGAGGATCATGCGCGATATCATCGCGCGAAATGAGTTGCCGTTTCTGCACGTGGCGGCGGCCAACACTGGCGCGCAACAGCTGTATCGAACGTTGGGGTTCACGGTGAGGAGAGCAGGGGTGCATGTGGTGGTGCGGCGAGCGACGTAACGAGTCGTCGCGACTTTTTCCTAGAACCCCATCGTATCATCGGCCGACGGTCCGTACGTCGCCGGCACCGGCTTCTCGTTGAGCCGGAGATAGACGCCAAGCTGGGCACGATGATGAACCAGGTGATTGAGGAACATCTCGCGGTACGCCTGGAAT
>JANYCP010000001.1 GCA_025360265.1 Gemmatimonadota bacterium | reverse complement strand
CCGTGACGGACAACATCGGCCAGACGGGAACCCAGACGAAGAGCGTCACGGTCACCCCGCCGATCGACAATCCGCCGATCGCAAACTTCACCTGGAGCTGCCCGGGAGTGACCTGCACGTTCGACGCCACATCGTCGAGTGACGATGGACAGATCGCGTCGTACTCGTGGGACCTGAACCGCTTCCCCAATCCGACCGCGACTGGTTCGGTCATCACCGCCGTCTATCCGCACACCGGTCCCCGCTCGATTACGCTGACGGTCACCGACAACGCGGGGCAGAGCACCAGCATCACCAAGCCGATTACTGTCGGTACAGCGGTGGACAATCCGCCGGTAGCGAGTTTTACCACGAGCTGCACCAACCTCACCTGCACATTCAACGGTGCGGGCTCGACCGATGACGGGTCGATCGCTCAGTACGCCTGGACCATGCCCGGGGCCTCGCCGGCGGTGGCCAGCGGAAGCGCCGTCACCGTGACGTACGCCACGGCGGGCAGCAAGAGCATCACACTCACGGTGACCGACAACATCGGCCAGACCGGAACGCAGACCAAGAGCGTCACCGTCACGGCACCCGACACTCCGCCAGTTGCAAGCTTTACCACAAGCTGCACGAATCTGACGTGCACCTTCAATGGCACCGGATCGACCGATGACAATGGCATCGCGCAGTACGCCTGGAGCACGGCGGGAGCCACGCCATCCGCGCCAACCGGAAGCGCCGTGACCGTGACCTACGCCACCGCCGGCACCAAGAGCATCACGCTCACGGTCACCGACAACATTGGCCAGACCGGCACCCAAACCAGGAGTGTCACGGTCGCCGCGCCAATCGACAACCCGCCTGTGGCGAATTTCACCTGGAGTTGCGCGGCGCTGACGTGCACGCTCGACGCGACATCGTCAACCGATGACGTTCAAATTGTCTCGTATTCGTGGGATCTGAACCGGTTCCCCAATCCGACCGGCACCGGAAGCGTGATATCCGCTGGCTACCCGCATGCCGGGCCACGCACCATCACGCTCACCGTGACCGACAACGCTGGCCAGACCAGCAGCATCACCAAGACGATCACCGTCCAGTAGGCGGCGACCCGCCCCCAGCGCCTATTTTCGGCGCTGGGTGGCAGCGATCAGGTTGTAGACGAACCCGATCAGGCGGCCGAGCGCATAGCCAAGCACAAAGCCATAGATGAAGCCGACGAAGGCGCCGCCGACGGTGACCCGGTAGCCCGGGAAATACACCGCAAGCAGGCCGAGGTGCTGGCCGACCGTATGACCGCCCTTCAGCACCAGGACTATCGTCGCGACAAAGAGCACCGAGCCAAAAAGGACGGCGAACGACACGCCCCACGCCTGCGCATTCAAGCGGCGAACAGCGCGGCGCAGATCGCGCGTTTCTTCCGGGGTCAGCTGGGGCATCGGCGGCTCCTGAGGGCTTTGCAACACATCAGATATGATCGAGGAAATCGCGGGTTTGCGCCATGTCGGCACGGGCCCGGAGGGCAAGCAACCGGATTGCAAGCATGAAGTTGCTCAGAAAGGCGAGAAACCATCCCAGCACGAAACCGGTGAACGCTGCCCACGCCGCGCCGACGAATGCGCCGTTCCAGGTCACTGAATATCCCGTGAAGTACTGTCCCAGCAGGCCAAGCTCTGATCCGTGAGGATCGCCCCGCAACAGCGGTACTGCCGTCAGCAGGAACACTACCACAGCGGCGGCAACGCCGATCGCTGTTCCGAGGCCTCGCTTGTGCAGCGGAGTGAACGCATACACCAGCGACTCGGTCTCGTTGCGAGCGAAGCTCCTCATCTCAATGACGCTCCTGTCTCTGCGGTGGCCGCCGGCCGCGACGCGGTACCTTCAAGCAAGGGGGCAATCACAGCACCAAGTTGCGCTGTCGGGCTGGTTCGGCGCAACCGCTCATACCACGGGTGGAGCCGCGCCATTCGCGGCGACAGACGGTCCCGCTCGGCCGGCAGCATCGCGGCGGCATGGATCGAGATGCCGGTCAAGCCAGCGCCAGCAAGCCGCCGTCGCAATTCCAGTACGCCACGCGGCCAGTGATGCACATATCCAACACCGCGGCGCCACCGCACGTACCGATCCGCCCATGCCCGCGGCATCCAGCCAACGCCCCAGACGTCGACATGCGGCTCAGGCAGGAGCGAGTACCGATTGGTCGACCGCAAGTAAAGGCGTCCACCCGGCTTCAGCACGCGAAACACTTCCTTGAGCACACGATCGACGTCCCGACATTGCTCCAGCATGCCAAGGGCAATCACGCGGTCGAACGATCGGTCGGGAAACGGCAATGACTCGGCATTGGCCGCGTGAAGCACGGCGAGTCGTCCGCACTCCGCCACGCGGCGGCGGGCAACCATCAACCAGCGAAATGCTATGTCGACGCTCGTGACGTCAACCGTCGAGGGTGCAACGCACGTCAACTCGGCGGTACCGCATCCGAGATCAAGCCATTGTTCCCGGGTCGGCCCGCCGGCGGAGACAGCCGGGTCGATCGCTGCGACCCATTGCCCAACCCGGTCCAGCGAGCGAAGCGTGTAGCCGATGTGCCGCCCGGCATCGCCGGTGCTCGTGGTTGGCGTCTGCTCCCAGTACGTCCGGACCGCCGCCTCGAACCCCGGACCCGCAGCGGCATCCACCGCGATCCCCTTGGCGCGATCCGCCGCCATCTCGATCCACGGATCGGCCGCTACTCGCAGATCCGGAATTCCTGCGACCACTGGAAACAATTGACTACAGGCGCTGCACTGAAGCGCCTCGCCCAGTGCATGAAGCGGGCTGCGGCAGCGCGGACAGACGGCGGCGACTGCCATCACTTCTCCGCGCGGGGTCGCAGGTTGCTGACCAGGTACTGCGATACGCCGATGGCTGCGGCGATTGTGCTGCAGACGTAATACAGCAGGTGGAGCGGCACCACGCAGAGCGCGAACGGCCAGCCACGCTGCGTTGCAAACCATGCGTATGTCGGCGCATTGCCGGCGGCAACGGCGAGAAGCAGCACCGCCGCCACGAGGCCGGGTCGCGTGTCGCGCAACACCAGTGATGCTACAAGCAGTACCGCAGCCAGTGCCACGAGAAGCACCTTGAGTTGTTCCGCCGGCCCGGTGTTGAGCGATCGCTTGGTGCGGTTGCGACGCTCGAGCAGCAGCCGCATCCACGGGACGCCGCGATCGCGTATGTCGGTGCGAAGCATCGCGAAGAAGGACCACCGCTTCAGGTGGGTACCCTGGATCGACGGATCGAGCAGGATACGACCACCACGGTCACGTAACCGGTAGCCGAGCTCGATGTCTTCGATGGATGGTCGCGCAAATCGGGCGACATCAAATCCGCTGACCGCTTCGAACGCGTCGCGTCGCACCGCACCGCAGCCCGCCCAGAACGTTTCCGTTTCGCCCGCGCCGGCACAATGCACCTGCCGGTGCAGCAGGTTGCGATACTCTGAAAGCAATCCGTGAGCTGCAGGATGGGCGTCGTAGGCGCCGAACATCGCAACGAGTTCCGGATGCGCAGTCGCGTGGGCGGCGATCCGGCTGAGTGTATCGCGGTGGACACGAACATCGGCATCAACGAACACCAACCACGAGCCCCGTGCAGCCTTCGCGCCGATGTTGCGCGCCGATCCCGGGCCGCTTGGTCGACCCACCAACGCAATCACACGGTTGGCGTATTCTGCCGCCACGGTGGCGGTGTCGTCACCACTGGCGTCGTCGACCACGATGAGCTCCCACGATTCGCGCGGGAGGTCACTGGCAGCGAGCGCACCGAGCGTGTCCGGAAGGAGATGCGCCGCGCGAAACGCCGGCACGATGACCGAGAACTCCGGATTCCTCATCGAAATGCACCGCGGATTCGGCGCAAGCCGTGCCGCAACGCCACCCAGCGGCGAAATGCCGTCGACCCGAACGAGCGCAGGCGGCCGGCGTCGGCGAAGTACCACGCGTCGAGCCGCGGGACCCGAGCCGGATTGGTCGCGGCCGTGACCAACCGGTGCTCGGTCGTGCAGGCGATTGCGAAGTGTGCTCGTGCGGCGTGCGTGACCCGATCGTCGATGCTGCCGTACGGATAGGCGAATGACGTGGGGCGCTCGCCCAGCGCGCGCATGATGTCGTCCGCCGAACCACCAAGTTCATCGACGAGTTCGGCATCGCTGCACCGGGGAAGTTGGCGGTGCCGCCGTGTGTGCGCGCCAATCATGAATCCCCGGGCACGCAGCTTCGCCAATTCATCCCATCCAAGCACCGCCTGGACGGGAATTCCGGCATCGGAGCCCCTGCCCCACCGATTGTCGCCACCGACGCACTGGGTCACAACGAACACCGTGGCAGGCACACCGAGATCTGCGAGGATTGGTGCGGCGTTCGTGGCGATACTGACAAGCGCGTCATCAAAGGTCACCGCCACCGCATCGACGTCGTCGGACAGCTGCAGAAGCTCGGCAAGCGGGACCGTGCGCACATGACTTGCCGCCAGCCACTCGACGTGTGACCGAAATGCCTCGGGAGTCACCGAGATGATCGAGCCGAGCCGATCGATCGAGTGATACGTGAGTATGGCTCGCATCAGGCCGCGACCGGACCGAGGACGGCTTGAACGGCTGGGTGCGATCGACGCTGGGCTGCCTGCCGGATGATGTCGAGGTAGGCGGGCACCACGACTGATTCGGCCCAGTACTTGTCGACGGCCAATTCGCCGTTGTCGGCGAGGCGATTGCGTTCGGCCGGATTTGCAATCAGGCGCCGAAGTGCGCCTTCAAGTTCGTCAGGCGTGGCGAACAGGGCTCCGGCTTCCGCGCGTGCGACGATCTCCGGAAAGGGGCCGACTCTGCGGGCGATGACCGGGGTCCCCTGACGAAAGGCCTCGATCAGCACGATGCCAAACGTCTCAAAGCAGACCGATGGCGCCAGTGCGGCAACGGCGCGACGGAAATACTCCGGCAGCGACTCCGGCGTCACACGGCCGAGAAACAGCACGTTCGACATCCCGCCGGCGATCTCCCTCAATCGGGCACCATGCTCGCCGTCGCCGGCGATCAGCAGGTCGACATCGGGAAGGCGGCGAAACACCGGAATAACATCGTCCAGACCCTTGATCGCTTCGAGCCTTCCGGCAAAAAAGATGTAGGGACGCGGATGCGGAGACGCCGATCGCGTCGAGACACCATCGACACGATCGGGAACGAAGCATGGCAGCAGATCCATCGGGCGCGCCAAGCCGAATTCGCGATGTTTCTCCCGGCTGAACTCGCTCATCGCGATAACGCTGTCGACCTGATTCACCGCCCGCTCGAGGGCGCCGGTGTAACGCCACAGTTGCGGCGGACGACGATAGGAGAGCGTGCATCGGAGGCACTGTCGCTTGTCGCACAGTTCTCTGCGGAAGCGCCACAGCACGTGGGTGGGACACACGAGCCAATGCTCGTGGGCCATGTACAGCGTGATCGCATCCGGCGCCATCCCGAGCAAGCCGGGGCCGCCAATCAGCGAAACGTTGTGGAAATTGACGACGTCGAACTGGCCGGGGGCGAGAATGCGCCGTAGTTGTGACGCATGCATTACGGGCCGACCAAACTGCTGCACGAGGATCGGTGAAAGTGCGCCAAGCCTGCTCCGAAGTGGCACGACCTGCACACCATCATCGACATCGAGCTCCGGGCGCTCGGGCGCAGCGCCGTGATTCAGCGCCCGGAAGGCATCGACGTCGTGGACCACTGTCACTTGGTGCCCACGCCGCACCAAGGCACGCGACAGCCGCTGCACCGCGATCCCGTCACCACCGAACGAGTACGGCGGGTAGAAGGTCGTCAGCATGCAGATGCGGAGGCCGCTCACGCTGCCGCCTCTTCCAGTGCCCCGAGGGTTGCGACCGCCGTGCGACGCCACGACAGCGCGCTCGCAGCGGAGCGGGCCGCGTCACCCATCGTGCGGCGGACAGCCGGGTCGTGCAGAAAGTTGCGCATGGCATCGGCCACGGCGCTCACGTCACCCGGAGTTACGAAGAAGCCGCCGCCGGCGAGCAACTGTGGCAGCGGACTCTCGGTGGTGGCAATCACCGGCGTGCCGCAGGCGGCCGCTTCCACGGCCGGCAAGCCGAATCCCTCACTTTCCGAGATCAGCAGCGACGCGACCGCACCGGTATGCAACGCGCGCATCGTTTCATCGGGCAGAAAGCCGGTCCAGTGCACCAACGCGGAAGTGCCGAGCGACGTGACCAGCGACTGCAGGCTTTCTCCCGATGTCAGGAACGCGTCACCGCTCAGCCGCCCAACGAGCAGCAGATGCGGTGGTTGAGCCTCACTGCGCACCAGTTCTGCATGCGCCCGAAGCAGGACGTCGATTCGCTTGTGCGGTGAAAACCCACCAACGTACGTGAACCAGGAACCGTCATCGGACAATCCTGCAGCCGTGCGCGCGGTGGCAACCTCTTCCGGCGTTGCCGGGAAATATTCTGGCGCTGGCGCCTCCACTGCGACACGAATGCGAGCCGCCGCGAGTCCGTGCACCCTGGCAATCTCCGTGGCGGCATAGTCACTGACCGTGAGCACCAGTCGCGCCTGCCGGAGTGCCAACCCGACCTTGAGCCGCCAGAACAGCCGCGCCCGCGCAGTGGGCAGCGTGAGCTCAGGGAAACGCTCGGCGATGGCGTCGTGAACGGTTATCACGGCTCGAAGCCCGGGCGGCAGCGGAAAGTATGTGTACACCGACGGCGAAAAAAACAGGTCGGCCTTGGTGCGTGCGACCGCACGGGTAAGCCGCAACATATCGAACGGCGATCGATAGCCGTCGGCGGCGGCGGCGTCGATCGGCGCGACCCCCTGGCCAACCTCGACGTGCTCGACGTTCGCAGCCTCGAGGCGAAAGGCTGCGAACGCTGCGCGGTCACCGATGCAGACGAAGGTATGTTGCGGGGCAAGCTGCACCAGTTCATGCATCAACTCACGAGCGAACCGGCCGTACCCGCGTCGATTCGCCCAGCAGGTCGCATCGACTGCGATGCGGAGACTCAGGCGGCGGCCTCTGATTCCGGCTGGTCCGGCGTTTCGAGTCGCTGCTCTTCGTGATACTCGAAGTCGGTGTTCACTTCCCAGATATCGTGCGACGCGCCCTGCATGTTCCAGACGGCCATCATCGCCGTCAGCATGGAATGATCCTGGTTGTTGTACTTGTGCATCCCGTTGCGACCCACGGTATGCAGATTGGCGATCGGATCGATGCCGGCACGTACTGCGTCGAGATGCTCACGATAAGTGGAATCGTAGATCGGATACGCCTTCGGCATGCGGATTACCGCGCCGTCGCGCACCAGTGTGGCCGAAGCCAGCCCAAGCTGCTCGAGTTCCTTCGCCGCCATCGCGATCAGGTCGGCGTCGCTCGACTCCCACAGGCCGTCGCCGGCGAAACAGAAGTACTCCATGCCAAGACAGGTACGGCCCGGCTCCGGCACCATGGCGGCGCTCCAGTTGTTGAAATTCTGGATGCGACCGACGGTGACGCCTGGCGTATGGATGTAGATCCAGTTGTCGGGGAAGAGTTTTTCCTTGTCGAGAATGAGTGCCACGACCAGGAAGTCTCGATACCGAAGGCCCTCCGCCCCGGCGCGCGCGGCGTCAGGAAGTGGCGGTTGGATCGCCCGCACAAGCGAGCGCAGATCCGTCGTGCTGATGACATGGTCGGCCGGAAACTGTCGAACTCCGGCTGGGGTGTTGACCGTGACGCCGGTGGCGCGATCGCCTTCAACGCTGATCGCGGTCACGAAGTGCTCCATCAGCACCTCGCTCCCCATTTCGCGCAAGCGGTCCCGGCACATCTCCCACATCTGGCCAGGCCCAAGTCGCGGGTATCGAAATTCGTTGATCAGGCTCTTGATCGCCGTGCTGCGCCGCTGCATCGGCGCCGCATTCAGGATCGCGCGCGCCAGCGACAGTCCCTGGATGCGCTGCGCCGCCCACTCGGCCCTGATCTCGGTGCACGGAATGCCCCAGACCTTCTCGGTGTAAGTCTTGAAGAAGATCTCGTAGAGTCGCTTGCCGAATCGGTTGCTCACCCATTGCTCGAAGTTCTCTTCGACCGGCGATGGATAGAGACGCGCTTCGACGTAGCTCCACATGATCCGGGCAGCGTTGATGAGGCCGAGCCCGCTCAGTGCGTTGAACGCCTTGAGTGGATAGTCGAAATACTTGCCGCCATAATGAATCCTCGACATGCGCGGCACGCTGATGAAGTCGTCGCCGAGGATTTCATTCCACAGATCCTCGACCGGCTTGATCTTGGTGAAGAAGCGATGCCCGCCGATGTCGAAGCGGAAGCCCTTGTACTGTGCGGTCCGCGAAATCCCGCCGACAATGTCATCGCCTTCGAGCACCGTCACTCGGTGACCAGCCTTGGCCAGCAGGTACGCGGCAGTCAGCCCGGCTGGGCCGGCACCGACGACGACGACGCGATCTCCCGGGCGAATCGGAGCGACGGCGCGTATGGTGGCGTCAGATTCCGACATCAACAGACCTTGCTCAACGAGTCACCCGCGCCGAACCAGTACCCCACCACTTCACCGGCACCCCACGCGCAAACGAAGAGCGCTGTGAGCGGCATCGAGCGCCAGACCAGTGAACGCGCGACGTCTTTCTGCATGGTTCGCGAGACAGTCCGCCAGAAGAGCAACGGCGGCAGCGCGAACGCCGCCGCGCCGAAGGCGAAGCGACGAAGCGCGTTGCTCCCCTGGACTCGCGCGCCCGCATAGCTGCGAGCGTAGAGGTAGCGCTGCGTGAAGTACTCGCCGATCGTGTAGTGCTTCTTGTGGCCGACAACAATCTCGGGATGACAAATCAGCGGCACACCACTGTCCCGCAATGTGTCGTGCAGGTAGTTCTCCCACCGGCCCGCGTGCGTCACCTCGCGATACTTCTCCAGCAGCGTGCGATCGTACACCGTGTTGTTGCCAGTGACCCACTGGCTTTCGCCGCCTGCGAGCGGTGCGAGCAAGTGGCTGTACTCACAGAGGAATGCCGCCCAGTCCACCAGCCGCTCCGTGGCGGCGTTCTGCACGCCACCACCAACGACCTGTGCGGTGGTCCTGGCGGCAAGCAACGCACGCGACCAGCCCGGCGGCACGATCACATGATCCTCGATCACCGCAACGGACGGCGCGGTCGCTCGATCGAACGCCATCGCGCGCATCTCGGGAATGGTCGTCGCAGCGCTGACGGGAATGATTGTGGCCCACGGAAATTTCGCCGCCGCCGCTTCTCTCACCGCGGTGCCGCAACGCTCGGGCACGATCACATCGAGCGCAACGCTGCCACGCTCCGCGTCTAGCGCGGCAAGGCAACCCTCGAGATCCCCCCAACCATTCACTGACGGGACGACAACGGACAGCTCGGCAGGACTCACCCGCGACCTCGTCCACTCAGGTAGCCGAGTGCTTCACCAACAGCCCACGCGGAGAAAAACGTCAGCGTAAACGGCAGTGCCTTGAGGAACGTTCCCGGTGCAAGCCGGCCGGTGCTCCGCCACACACGCGAAGTCAGCAGCACTGGAAGAATCGGAGTGGCGACCGCCAGCACGATCCGTTTCGAGAAACTCAACGATCGCCCTCTGACCACAGCGAAGTCGTAACCGTGCTCGTAGCGATCTCGGCAGAAAGCACCGAGCTGGTAGTGAAGGTTTTGCTCAACGACCGCGTCGGGAGCGACTCGAAAGCGCCGACCACTTTCGGCAAGGCGCGAATGGATCCCAGTCTCCCATATGCCAGCCGAAGCCCATTGGGCGACTTCAGCAACGATCGCGTTACAATATGCGACGTTCGCCCCGGTTATCAGCGGTGGGCCAGCCTGGACCGGTGCGGCAGACTGTCCGAAGAAGCCGTATTCGGAGAAAAAAGCACCGGCGTCGATCGCGTGCTCGGTATGGGCGTTGGCCATGGTGCCGCCTACTATGTCAACTTCCGTTCCCATTCCTGCCATCATCCGGGCAACCCAGTCGGGCCGTGGAATGCAGTTGTCTTCGGTCAGAAACACCCAGTCCCCCGTCGCGACGGCCAGCCCAGCGCCGCGAATCTCGGGGATCGTCGCAGTAGGCAAGCACGGCACCACCTGGCATCCGGCGAGCAACCCTTCGGGATCCGGCGATTCCTGCGCAGTCGCCCGAGCCACGATCAGATCGGCGCCGACCGCCTGGCACTGCGGCAGCAGGCGACCGACCGCCTCGGCCACCAATTTGGGACTCCGACAGGACGCCAGAACCACTGACACTCTCACCGGCCGAACCTCCCACTCCAGGCACCACGTAGCTCACCAGCCGCCCAGCCGATGTTGATGGCAAGGAGCGCCGGCAACGAGCGAAAGAACAGCTTTCGAGCCGCAGGACGCCGGGCTGTCCTTTGCCAAATGCGGGCAACCAGTACCGCCGGAACCAGTGGCGCGAGCAGAAGAATTCGCCAAATATTGTGGTGTTCCAACAGCACTCTGGTTCGACCGTGCTCAATACCGTGGTGTATACGCAACATAAGTGTCGCGCGGAGAGCACGGTTGGACCCGAAGACGGCGAGCAGGGCCTCCGACGCCAACAACTGGTATCCGTCGGCGCAAAAACGCCGATGGAATTCAACCTCCCAGAATCCTCGCTCAAGCAGGTCGGCGTGCTCGATAACTCGCGATCGCCGATAGGCCGCAGAATCTCCCGGCACGTTCTCGACGGCGCAAAATCCTTCATTCGCTCCGGGCAGGAATGCGCTGAACCGCGTCAGGTAGGTTGCCGCGGTTGTCGTCGATGCATTGGGGTCGAGACCGATCGCGCCCGACGCGGCCGCCGCACCGGTCGACAACGCGTCGATCAGGGCGCGGGCCCAACCTGGCTCGACTGTGAATTCAGTGGTCAGACAGGCGAACACTGGAGCATGCGCGGCGCGAACGCCGATTCCCCAGCATTCCGGGACGAGCAATTCCGCAGTCGATGGGAGCTCGCGAATCTCCACAACGGTTGACGGCTGAATCGGTGCTTCGCCCACCGGCCGGATCACCAGCACTTCGGCGTGGAGTCCAGCGCACGACCGTTCGATCGCGGCGAGGGGTGCCCGGAGATCGGGACCTCCGGGTGTCGCAACCAGGATCACCGAGATGTCCAACGTGGTCACGACGGTTTGCGGCCCAGGAAATAGCTGTGAAATCCCTCCTGCTCCGCCGCGTGAAAATGCTGCAATTCGACGTCGGCGAATCCTGAGTCCACCAACCACCCGATGAGCTCCGCGGCGTGGAATCGCCGATAGATCATCATGCGGCGTCGCCCCAGCCGGCGCAGTACCCGTAACACCGTGTTGCGGGCCGGCAGCGCAAGTATTGACTGCGGCTGCAAGCCGACAACTGGAAGTTGAATGCAGATGGACCCGCCCGGGACCAGGACGCGGTGCGCTTCCTTGATGTACGCGGCGATACCGGCGTCCGAATCAAAGTGCTGAAAGACTTCGCACGAGAACACGCCATCACACGAAGCGTCGTCGATCGGGATCACCGGTTCTTCGACGCGCACAAGACTCACTCTGGCCGCACGTTCCCCGAGTGCCAATCGTGCCCGCTCCTGCTGCGCCGAAGAGACGTCGAGCGCAGTGACCTGCGCGAACTTGGCAGCGAGCTGATAAGTCAGGCGGCCGGCACCGCAGCCGATCTCGACGCAATGTTTCGAGCCGACGCCGTACCGATTCCAGTGCGCCGCCACGTCTACGAAGTATCGGCGTCCGGTCTCGAGAAAATCGGCGATCGTCCAGGGCGACGCGCCGCCGTGTTCCTTGCCAGGCTGCGTCGAAACGGCGAACAATGGATCGTGCTCGCCCCAGTAGATCCATTCCTTGTTCGACAAGATTGGCGACATTGCAGAGAGCTCCCGTCGTTCAAGTGTCAACGTCACGTCGGCAGGACGCGATCAGCCCGCAGCGAGCGCAACGAGTCGATCGCGCGCCCGCGCAACATCCACGATTTCATCGGCGCCGAACGGCGGTGCGCCAGCGTCCTGGATCGCCGAATAGGTCGCGGCGCACAATGACCGCAGGCCCGGATATGCCGACTCGCCGCTGATCGCGCGTCGAACCAGGTTTGCCGTCGCAATCCCAGCGCCACGCATCCCCAGGAGAAGCGGACGGACAATCTTGTACCGACGCGAAGCATGCCCTTGCTCGAACACCGCGAAGCCGTGAAAGAGGTCTGCCGTCGCGCTGCCGTGATCGGCGAGCACGCGACAAGTGGCGAATGTTGGCCGACCACTGAGAGAGATCATGCCGTTGATCGCGCTGCCGCTCGGGGCCGCTGCACTGAATCGCCATTCACCTGGCGCCGACCGCACGAGCTGCCACGACAGCGTTGCCACATTCACGCCGAGAAGATTACGAGCCAGCGACAACGCATGAGGCACGATCTCGGCCGCCACCGTGTCGCGATCACGATCGCCCTGCTCGGCGCCGGCGGAGCAGGTGGCGAATTCCAGTTGCCGAATTGCGCCGAGATCGCGGGACCGCTGTCGGATCGCAGCTACGCCTCGCTGATGCACGAATTGGTGGACGGGCACGAGCAAACGGTTTGCGGTCTGCGCGACGCTGACGAGCATTCGGGCTTCATCTGCAGTTGGCGTCGCCGGCTTCTCCACGATGACGTGGCATCCGGCGACCAGCGCTTTCTCGCACAATTCGACGTGGCTATGGAGCGGCGTGCAGACGTGTACGACGTCGGCGGATTGGGCGAGCGCTTCATCGAGCCCTGCGTAACCGTTGACACCGGGTACGAGCGCACCGGCGCGCGCGGTGTCCGGATCAACGACACCGACGATCACCGCGCCGCTGCGCTGCGCCGCATCTGCATGCCACCGACCCATTAGTCCGGCACCGACAATGATGGCGCGCACTGGCTTCATCCCAGCTGGGTGTTATGCATCGCCGCAAGAAGTGCATCGTCAATGTGCACACGCTGACCGGTTGCCGCCGAGCGATACGCCGCCGCGATCACGGCGAGTACGTCACGCCCCGCCTCGCCACTCGCGGGTGGCTCGGTGCCGTCCTTAAAGGCCTTCAGCGTGCGCTCGATGACGTACCGCGTCGCAACCATGCCGGGATCCTTCGGGTTGCGGCCGAGAAATTCCCGCTTTCCGGCTCGCTCGCGCCACGCCATTCCAGACACACCATACTCCAGACGCAGCGACGGCCTGTTGCTCCGGAACAGACCGGCGAGCAGCCGCGCCCGTCCGCCAAACGACGCGCGTACCGACGCGCGCTCGGTGTCGGCGCGAACCTCGAAGTACTGCGTCTCGCCCTTGCACAGCCGGTTCTGTGTGATCTGGGCAAGTCGGCCGCGCGAAAATTCCAGCGTGACGAGCGCCACGGCATCGGTCTCACCTTCGCGAACACCACAGGTCGACGTGCGGGCGTCGACAGCGATCGGTCGCTCGCCAAACAACGCAATCAGGAAGTCGACCAGGTGCACACCGGCCTCATACAGCGTCCGCTGCAGCATCTGACCGCGCCAGCCAGGCTCAGCCCAAGGCGGCAAGTCCATGAGCTGCCAGACCTGTGCGAAGACGAGCCCGCCGGTGTCGCGGCTATCGACTGCGTCGCGAACCGCGCGAAAAATCGGCATCTCCCGGAATTCGTGGTTCAGCGCGACCCGCTTGCCAGCAGCCTTGGCCGCGGCGATTACGCGATCGGCTTCGGCGAGGCTCGACACGAACGGCTTTTCACAGATCACGTGCGCGCCAGCTGCAAACGACCGGAGGCAGTAGTCCGCGTGTGAACCAGGCGGCGTACCAACCATCACCACGTCGGGCCGCGCCTTGGCGAGCATTTCGTCGAAGTCAGCGAACACCGGGACGCCGAAGGCAGCTGCCGCCTTTTCGCGCCGGGCGCTGTCGATGTCCATGCCGACCGCCTCGATCCCTGGAATCCCCTTGAGCGCAGGAAGGTGGAGTGTGCTGCCAGCGTTGCCGAGGCCAATCACTGCGACGCGCATGGGATTCCGCCTAGAAGATCGTGTAGATGAATGGCGCGAGCGCAGATCCTTGCGCAAATACCAGCAACGCGGCCACCGCAACCATCACCACAATGATTGGCACCAGCCAGAATTTCTTGCGGATCCGCATGAAGGCCCACAGCTCCGAGATCAATCCACCCTTGGCCATGATCGCCTCCTAAAACTGGTGTTCCATGTCCGAGCGGCCACCGGATGGTGGCGCTTTCCAGAAACTACCCTGCACTTCCTGGTGCCGCATCGAATTCCGACCAAAGAGTCGCGTCACCAATCCAATCGGCGTCAGGATCAGGAAATAGATGACCGCCATCAAGATCGGCGTCGTGACCTTCGACAATGCGTGGGCAAATCCCATCCACCCTCGCTGCACCGGCCCGAGATAGCTCGGGATCAACGTACCGGCGACAAGGAGGGATGCGGACAGGCCAGCGAGCACCCGCCACGACACCGGATGGTGCCGCCAGAACGCCACGGCGGACAGCACCGCGAACGCGGCGCCCACGGGAAAGGCGAACTTCCGCCCTTCGCTCGACGTCAATCGAGCTGGAACTCTTGCTGCCACTGATCTGTCTCCTGCCAGGGTGCCTGCTCTGCCTTGTGCAGCATGTACCGGCCCAGCACCAGCGTGTCGATGTCTGTGCGCATGAAACAGGTGTATGCGTCCTTTGGCGAGCACACAATCGGCTCACCGCGCACGTTGAACGACGTGTTGATCACGACGGCACAACCGGTTCGCTTGTCGAATTCTGCAATCAGGTCATAGTAGTCAGGGCTCACGTCGCGAGACACCGTCTGCACGCGAGCTGAATAGTCGATGTGCGTAATCGCCGGAAGATCGGACCGGGGTACGTTGAGCATCGCGATGCCCCAGAGGCTCTGTTGCTGCTCCGCCGTCATCGGGATCTGCCGCTCCTTTTTCACCGGAGCGACCAGTAGCATGTACGGGGACTCGCAATCGAGTTCGAAGTAGTCGGCGGCACGTTCGCGGAGCACGCTCGGCGCGAACGGCCGGAATCCTTCCCGAAACTTGATCTTGATATTCATGTCCGCTTGCATCCGCGGATTGCGCGGATCGCCGAGAATCGAGCGCGAGCCAAGCGCCCGCGGGCCGAATTCCATGCGGCCGTTGAACCAGCCGATGATCTTGCCGTCGGCGAGTTGCGCAGCGACCGACTCCAGCAGCGGCTGGCGGTCGAGATGGTGATACGTCGCACCAGTGCGGGTGAGGAACTGTTCGATCTCCGTGTCGCTGAATCCAGGGCCGAGGTACGCACCCTTCATACTGTCGCGACCAGTGGCCACACGGCGCGGCTGCTTGAGGTGACGGTGCCAGATGAGCTGGGCGACGCCAAGCGCTCCACCAGCATCGCCGGCGGCAGGTTGAATGAACAAGCGCTTGAATGGACCTTCGCGCAGCAACCGGCCGTTGCCCACACAATTCAAGGCAACGCCGCCGGCGAGACAGAGATTTTCCATG
The DNA here is from genome assembly GCA_025360265.1 of Gemmatimonadota bacterium. GTDB lineage: Bacteria > Gemmatimonadota > Gemmatimonadetes > Gemmatimonadales > GWC2-71-9 > Palsa-1233. The sequence continues at coordinate 1,568 of JANYCP010000001.1, read as the reverse complement.
CCGGTTTCGCGGTGCACGGCGCGCGCCTGCCGGAGCATGATCTCCTCGCACACCTCCTGTACCGACCGTGCCAGGTCCATCTCCTTCTGGGTCAAGTCCGATTCGGGTACCCGCGGCAAGCCACCGAACAGATCATTGAATCTGCCGTTGGTCATCGTGAGGCCGCCGAGATAATCGAAGTAGTCCTGATTGAGACGGAAGGACCCATCGTCGTGCAGGTCGACAAGATGCTTGAAGATCAGGTCGACGTATTTCGGCTGACCGTAGGGCGCCAGGCCCATCACTTTGTACTCACCGGAATTGACCTTGAACCCGGTGTAGTAGGTGAATGCCGAATAGAGCAGGCCCAACGAGTCCGGCCAACGCATCTCCTTCAGCAACTGCAGATCAGATCCCCGGCCCACACCGAACGACGCTGTCGCCCATTCACCCACGCCGTCCATCGTGAGGATGGCTGCTTCCTCAAACGGCGACGGATAGAACGCGCTCGCCGCATGCGACTCGTGATGCTCGGCATACAGGATGTCGCCTTCATACTCGGGCAGCGCTCGACGGATCTGCCGATCCATGAACAGCTTTTCCTTCATCCAGAGCGGGCCAGCCATCAGGAACTGACGGAATCCGCGGGGCGCCACACCGAGGTATGTCTCGATGATCCGTTCGAACTTGATGATCGGCTTGTCGTAGAATCCAACGTGCGCCAGCTCGCGGGCGGTGATCCCTCCCTCGGCCAGGCAGAACTCGACGGCGCGTGCTGGAAAATCGGGGTCGCCCTTCTTCCGCGTGAGGCGTTCCTCTGAACACGCGGCGATAATTTCGCCGTCGCGCACCAGGCAGGCGGCGCTATCGTGATAGAACGCGGAAATCCCGAGAATGTGGCTGGGGGGGCTCATTCGGGCCGAATCTTGCAGAAAGCATGCCGTTGTGGCCGTCGCGGCACAGTCACGCTCCACAATGGCACAGAACTGGCCCACGCTTCAGGGTGAGGGAAACGATGAACCAAGGCGATTCGTCGCGGGGCCGTTCACGCTTTGACGCGTGGCCACGCTGGAAGCGATTGCTCCTGCTTTCTGCGCCGGTGCTCCTGCTTTTACTTGCCGGCGAACTCGGCGGCCGGCTGCTTGAGCGCTATGCTGGCTACATGCCTCGGCGATACGTCAGTTACGCGCATGGCAACCCGTACCTGCGATCGGCGTTGGTGCCAGGGCTGCGGTTCCGTTCCGGCCCGTTCCAGGTGGATGTCGATTCGTTTGGCTTTCGCGGTGGCGAAATCACGATACCGAAACCGCGGGGTACCTTCCGGATTTTCGCGGTGGGCGAGTCCTCGACCTTTGGCTGGAAGGGGACCTACTCGCACGAAGGTGCGTGGCCAGCACTCCTTGAATCGAAACTGCGCGCAGCACACCCAGACCGACAGATCGAAGTGATCAACGCTGGCGTCCCGGGCTACACGTCAATCGAGCAGCGCGTCAACTTCATGTTGCGGATCTCTCACTTGCAGCCGGACGCTATCCTGATCTACCATGGCAACAACGACCTCAACTGGTCGTGGGTTCCGGACATCGAAA
>JANYCP010000383.1 GCA_025360265.1 Gemmatimonadota bacterium | reverse complement strand
CTGACGCGACGGGGCCCTTGTGGGCCCCTTCGCATTTTGGAGGAAGGACATGCGCTCGAAGTTTCAGCACCGCCATATCGGACCGCGCGGCGACGACATCGCCGCGATGCTCGAGACGGTAGGATATTCCACGCTCGATGCGTTCATCGACACCGTAGTTCCCTCGTCGATCCGGATGAAGAATCGGCTGCTCACCCGCGCCGGGGAGCTCGACGAGTTTTCTGCGCTCGCCGTGATGCGCGGCCTGGCCGCAAAGAATCAGGTCTTCCGTTCATATATCGGGATGGGATACAGCGGTACGCTCATCCCGCCGGTCATCCAGCGGAACGTGCTGGAGAACCCGGGCTGGTACACAGCGTACACGCCGTATCAGGCTGAGATCGCGCAGGGCCGCCTCGAGGCACTGCTGAATTTCCAGACGGTGGTCAGCGATCTCACCGCGTTGCCGATCGCGAATGCGTCGCTGCTCGACGAGGGGACTGCGGCTGCCGAAGCGATGGCGCTGACGCTCGCCGTGACGAAACATGACCACGATACACCGGTGTATCTCGTCGACTCCGGTTGCCATCCGCAAACGATCGCCGTTGTGCAGACACGCGCCGAAGCGCGCGGCGTCACGGTCACCGTCGCGGCTCCGGCGGACTTCAAGTTCGGCGCAGGCGTGATCGGCTGCCTGCTGCAGTATCCCGCCACCGATGGCGGTGTCCACGACTATTCCACGCTGACCGCGCAAGCACACGCTGCCGGTGCCATCGTCACCGTCGCGACCGACTTGCTGGCGCTCTGCGTGCTGAAGGCGCCGGGCGAATGGGGCGCCGACATTGCCGTCGGCAACTCGCAGCGTTTCGGCGTGCCGCTCGGCTACGGCGGTCCGCACGCCGCGTTCTTCGCGACGAAGGATGAATACAAGCGCCACATCCCCGGACGAATCATCGGGGTGTCGAAGGATGCCGACGGCAAGCGCGCCTTGCGCATGGCGTTGCAGACGCGCGAGCAGCACATCCGTCGAGACAAGGCGACGAGCAACGTCTGTACGGCGCAGGTGCTCCTCGCGGTCATGGCGTCGATGTACGCCGTGTACCACGGTCCGGACGGACTGCATGCCATCGCATTCCGCACCCACGGAATGGCGCAGTTCCTCGCCAAGGCGCTCAAGGCCGCCGGTGTCACTGTCGATCATGAGCGCTATTTCGACACCGTATCGGTTACGCTGACGGCAGCGAAGTGCGACGCGGTCGTGCTCGCGGCACAGAAGCAGAAGATCAACCTGCGGCGCCTCTCGGCAACCCGCGTATCTGTTGCGTTCGACGAAACCACTCAGATCGACGACGTGCGTGACGTGGTGGCCTGCTTCACAGGAAAGGCCGACACGACGTTCGATCAGCAGCTCGGCCGTTCACAGGAGTTCTTCGGGCCGCTGGCGCGCACGAGCACCTACCTCGCCCATCCGGTATTTCATGCGCACCGATCCGAGACAGAGATGCTGCGCTACCTGAAGGGTCTCGAGAACAAGGATCTCTCGCTTACGTCCGCAATGATTCCGCTCGGCTCGTGCACGATGAAGCTCAACGCCACGGCGGAGATGTATCCCGTGAGCTGGCCGGAGTTCGGCGCGATGCATCCGTTCGTCCCACGGGAACAGGCTGCCGGATACACCGAGATGTTCGAGTGGCTCGAAGCCGACCTGTGCGAGATCACCGGGTTTGCAGCGGTGTCGCTGCAGCCGAACGCGGGATCACAAGGCGAGTACGCCGGCTTGCTCGCGATTCGCGCCTACCATCGTTCACGCGGTGATCTGCATCGCAACGTCTGCCTGATCCCGATGAGCGCGCACGGCACCAATCCGGCGAGTGCGGCAATGGTCGGGATGCAGATCGTGGTGGTTGCCAGCGACGCGAAGGGGAACATCGATGTCGAGGATCTCCGGGCGAAGGCGGCTCTGCATGCCGGCAACCTTGCTGCGCTGATGGTCACCTATCCCAGCACGCACGGTGTGTTCGAAGGATCGATCCGCGAGATCTGCCGGGTCGTGCATGACAATGGCGGGCAGGTGTATATGGACGGCGCCAACATGAATGCGCAGGTCGGGCTTTGCCGACCGGGCGATATCGGTGCCGACGTCTGTCATCTCAACCTGCACAAGACGTTCTGCATTCCCCACGGCGGCGGCGGTCCCGGCATGGGACCGATCGGCGTGGCCGCGCATCTGGTACCGTTCCTGCCGAATCACCCGGTGGTCGACCTCGGGCATGCGCAGTCATCGGGAACGGTATCGGCCGGGCCGTGGGGAAGTCCCAGCATTCTGCCGATCTCGTTTGCGTATATCCTGATGATGGGTGGCGGTGGCCTGACGATGGCGACGAAGATCGCGATTCTCAGCGCCAACTACATCGCCAAGCGCCTGGAAGGGAATTACGAACTACTCTACGCCGGTGTGCACGGCCTGATCGCGCACGAATGCATTCTTGACACCCGAGTCTTCAAGACAAGCTGCGGCATCGAAGTGGAAGACATCGCCAAGCGCCTCATCGATTTCGGATTTCACCCGCCGACGGTGTCGTTCCCGGTGCCAGGCACGCTGATGGTGGAGCCGACAGAATCGGAGCCGAAGGGCGAGCTGGATCGGTTTGTCGACGCACTGCTGGCGATCCGCGAAGAAATTCGGGCAGTAGAGAGCGGTGCGGCGCCGCGCGAGGGCAACGTGCTGAAGCGAGCGCCGCATACGCTTGAGCAGGTTGCGGCGAATGCCTGGGATCGCCCGTACACTCGCGAGCAGGCGGCGTTTCCAGTCCCGATTCTCAGGGAGCGGAAGGCGTGGCCGACGGTGGCGCGGATCGACAATGCGTTCGGCGACCGGAACCTGGTGTGCACCTGTCCGCCGATGGAAGATTACGTGTAGTGTGGGTCCGTCGCTGAAGCGACGGCTCGGCTGGGGTCGCTGAAGCGACCGCGATCCCAACGTGACGGGCATTGTCGCTGCCCGCATTGGCTGGTCGTTCGCGTTGACGCTGGTTCCGTCGAGATCAAGGTCGCTTCAGCGACCCCAGCCGAGCAGTGGCTTTAGCCACTGAACTACTGAACCATCATGCGCCTCCTGCCGCTCGCCTTGCTGATCGCCGCACCACTGTCCGCCCAATCCGTTCCGTATACCCCCGGCATGGTCGTCACCCACTCGGTGAAGATCCGGCCGGGGCACTACACGGCTCCCGCCGGTGACAGCGCAGCGCTCACGGTGCGTGGTACCGATATCACGCTCGATCTCACCGGCGTCGAACTGATCGGCAATCCGGATCGCGAGCATCCCGACCAATTCACCGGGATGGCGGTTCGCATTGACGGCGGCCGTAACATCGCCGTTAGGGGGCTGC
>JANYCP010000363.1 GCA_025360265.1 Gemmatimonadota bacterium | reverse complement strand
CGACCATGGCGGTCTTGGTAATGATCGGAACGATCGCCGCCGCCGCCGCGCTGATCCCGGGCGGGGTGCAGACCGTGCGAAATGGCACAGCCAACCGCACCGTCCCGAAGAGCTATCTCACCGCCAACCTCACCCTCTCGCTGCTCGCGGCAATCGCCGGCGGGTACGTGACAACCAGAATCGCGGGCGACAACCCCAGAATGCACGCCGTCGCACTGGCGGCGTTTGTTCTCGTGATGTCTGTGGTGTCGGCAGGACAGAATCGAGGCAAGGCGAACGGCCAGCCCGCGTGGTACAGCAAGGCAATCGCCTGCATGGGAATCGCTGGCGTACTCCTCGGCGGTGTGATCGGAGCGCCGCGGTAGCCGCGGCGCCCGATCGCACAGCGCACTACTTGGGGCGCTTCTCCAGCGCAGTCGGGAACGCCGGCGTCTTCATCGCGCCGATCTTCTCCACCGTGTATTCACTGGCCCAGAAATCCGGTGGGCCCTCGCTGTCGGGCACCTTGTTGACCGACGGTTTGAGACCGCGCTTGAGATAGGCCGCAATCGCCTTCAATTCCACATCGGTCATGTGACGCCAAGCCGGCCAGGGCATCGGCGGCGCGAGGTAATGCGGATTGGCCGGGAAATTTCCCTTGCCAGGCGTCGTGCCGGTGATGTCCACGTCCGGCGTGTCTTCCGGACGAAGCCCAAAACGCAGCGCGTTGAAAATCTGACGCTCGGTGAAGCGACCCAGGCCCGTCGCGTTGTCGGGCGTCAGATTGCGCGGGCGAGTTTTGAAGCACGGCTGCGCACCGGGTGTGACGTAACACGGACCGATTGGAAATTCCTGAAATGGCGAGCGCACGCCATCGAGCCAGCCCGGAGATGCCGGATCAGTTCCACCATGACAGCCCGCACAATCACGAGTGATCACGATGTTGCGACCGAGCAGGACCTGTGCGGTGGCCGCGTCCTGCTGTTCCGTCGCGCTGACCGTTGCCGGCCGCAACCATGCGACGGCGACAACCGCAACGATCGGCAGGATCCACGCGAGGTGGCGGAACTTCGAATCTTTGAGTGCTGTCACTTCTTCCCCCTTGGTAGTGGTGGGCGAACCTCGAGAATTCCCATCATGCCATGGTCCTCGTGATCGAGAATATGGCAGTGAAACATCCATTGCCCCGGAAAGTCATCAAAGCGAACAGCGAAGCGCACCGTTTCGTGCTTCTTCACGTTGACAACATCCTTCCAACTCACGAACGGCTCGGGCACGCCGTCGCGATCGAGCACCTGGAACTGGAAGCCGTGCAGGTGGAACGGATGATCCATCGTGACCACATTTTCGATCTGCCAGATCTCGATCGTGTTGAGGCGGGACGTTACGTCCACTCGGTGCATGTTCATCATCTTGCCGTTGATCAGCCCCTGACTCAGAATGATCTCTCGGCGCGCGGATACATGCGAGGTGTCGAGTGCAGCGACGTGACGCAGCGTCTGGGGAATCACCACAGGAGTTGTCGCGGGAAGGTCGCTGTACTGCAGCGTCAAGAGATCTCGCGGCGTTTCCCAGTCGGTAGGGCGGGTATGAAAGTCATACCGATCATAGGGCAAGGTCTGAAGTACGGATCGCGCGCCCGGTGCGGCCGCTCCTTTCACCAGTAACTCCACGCGCTCCGAATTGGCGAGCAAGAAATCCTTCACATCCACCGGTCGTTCGAACAATCCACCGTCACCACCGACGTGCAGCATTGTCTGGCCGGGAATCGCGAGCCGATAGATTCGCGCCGCAGCGACATTGATCACCCGCCAACGCTGCACCTCACCGCTGCGAATCGGCAGGATCGGCATGACCTGTCCGTTGACGAACAATACGTTTCCTTCGCGACCATTCTCCTCGTCGGCCTGACCCTGTGACGTACCAGGCGCCGCCATGTCTGGCGATCCGTCGGGGTGAAAACGGTTGTCGGACAGGATAAGCAGTTTTTCGGGAAGCGTCGCAGGGAGCGGATCATTGGCATCGCGCACGATGATCCCGCCGTACAGTCCCTTGGCGATCTGATAGCCCGTGCGGACATCCGGATGCGGGTGATACCAATACGTGCCTGCCGTTCCCTTGGGGATCGTAAAGACGTAGTCATAACGCTTCCCGGCACCAACCGGCCGCAAGGGGGAGCCATCCATGTCGGCGGGGATGTGCAGGCCGTGCCAATGAATCGTGGTCTTTTCGGCGAGGTTGTTCGTGAAGTGGATGATGACCTTGTCGCCTTCGCGCACATCGAGCGTCGGTCCGGGTACGCTGCCATTGTAGGCAAACGCGTCGGTGACATGGCCCGGAAGCAACGCAATGCGCGATGGCCCAGCCGTGAGATTGACCTCGACAGTGTGCGGCACTCTCGACACATTGACAAGCACCGGCGGAGAGACCAGTGTGTCGCTCACGACCGGGAGCGGACTCGTGAATCGGCTGGCGGAGGGTGGCATCAATCCCGGCCCGAAGGCCGCTACCGACGCAAGCAGGGCCACCACCGGTATGCCGACGGGCAGTCTGACCAACAGGACCTCGATGTTGTCGAATGTGAAGCGTAGAAGATACCATAATTCTCAGGGAAGCAACTGACTCGCCAACCCGAGTAGCAATCCGAAGCCGCAGCAGTCCATGAGTGCCGTGACGACGACCGGCGACGCGAGCGCAGGATCACGCCCCAGGCGCTTGAGCACCGTCGGCATCGCGGTACCGAGGACGCCGGCCAGAATGAGATTGGCCATCGTCGCGAGAAGTACGATCGCCCCAAGTTTCCAGGATTCGCCCACGAGCACGGCAACGAGCGCCACGACAGTGCCCATGGCGACCCCGTTGGCCATGCCGATGGCAGCTTCTCGCGCGAGACTCCGCCTGAGGTGCTCCGGGCGCTCGGGATGCTGCATCAGTCGGCGGATCGCGGTCGCCAAGGCCTGCGTGCCCGCGTTGCCGCCAACCCCAGCCACCACGGGAAGCCAGACCGCAACCGTTACGGTGCGCAGCAACGTACCGCGGAAGAAGAACACCACGGCGGCTGCGCCGAAGGCCGGAACGAGATTGGCATACAAGGACGGCAGGCGACTCCGCACCGCGAGCGACCAGTTTGCGTTCACAGTTTCCTGACCCGAAACACCGCCAAAGGGCAACAGCCCATCGCCCGCCCCAGCCGCACGACCGCCGAGGACAACATCGGCTGTCACTCGCCCCACCAACCGGCCATTGCTGTCGAGGACAGCGACCGCCGTCGCGGCGTAGCGCCGAACCAGGCGCGCGACCAACACCACCTCGTCGGTGATCGCGACCTGACTGACATGGGGACTCATCACGTCGCGCACTTGCGTCTCGGGTGAGGCGAGCAACAATTGCTTGATCGAGAGTGCACCCCGCAAGCGTCGATTGGTGTCAACGACGAAGATTTCAGTCAAGTCGCCGATCGGTGCTGCCTGGCGACGCACCGCTTCAATCGCCAACGCAATGGTATCGGCCTCATTGACGACCACGAGCTGTGTGGTCATCAGCGCGCCGATGGTTGCTCCTAGAGCGTGGAGATCGGGGGCCATCACGGCGCGGGCATGGTCTGCAAGCGACGGCGGCAGCTGGGCAAGCAGGCGGGCGCGTTCCTCGGCGGAGAATGCAACCAGTACGTCGGCAAGATCTGCGGGTGGGATCTGCCCCGCGCGATCGATAAACGCTGCGATGTTCCCTTCGCGCGCCAGCGCCACCAGCTCGCGCGTCTGGTCGCGCGGCGAGGTCATGGCGATGGACGATCGAGCGTTAACGGCGTGGCCGGACCGCGGCGCACGATCGCCCGCTCGACGCGTGTTGGCGAAGCCTGCACGACATCAACCTCCAGTCCTCGCACGGTAAATCGGTCGCCCACGCGCGGAATGCGTCCCACGAGCTCGGCAAGCAATCCACCAAACGATGCCGCCTCGCTGGCCGGAAGCTCGACGCCGAAATGTTCTGCGACGATCGACGGCGCCGCTGCACCATCCACCTCGATCAGGTCGCCAGCCGGCGCCTGTGCCACCAGCGGCAGGTCATCTTCGTCGGCGATCTCGCCAACGAGTGCTTCCAGCAGGTCTTCCAGCGTCACGATCCCGGCGGTGCCACCAAATTCATCGACCACCACCGCGAGATGCTGCCGTTCGCGTTGCATGTCCAGCAATACGTCGCCCGCCGGCCGCTGTTCCGGCATGAACGACAGCGGTCGGAGCGGCAACGGATCACCGGGCTGATGCGTGAAAAGATCGAATGCGTGGATCATGCCGACAATTTCGTCCAGCGACGCGCCATACACTGGAATCCGGGTGTATCCGCTTTCAGCGAACACAGTTTCCACGTCGCCGTATGCCGCGTCATGAGGAATCGCAACCACATTCGTCCGCGGCGTCATCACCGCGCGCACCGGTCGTGATGCAAAGCTCATCACGCCGCCAACCATCACCAATTCGTCGCCACCGACACCTGACGCGCTCCCTTCGCGGGCCAAGGCACGCACCTCGTCGTTCGGATCATGGTTGCGCGACGGGAGAACCACGCTGAGCATGGCGGCCCAGCCGGCAAGCACCCGCTGCAACTGCTCCACCACCGCTTCCGAGCGCGTCACCGTCAGCCATCGGGGCAACAGGTACCCACCAAGCAATGTCGCCGGAACGGCCACGCCAAACACAAGCACCGCGATGCCAAGTGGCGAGGCATCACCCACGACGCCAGGTATCGCTGCGCCGAAGAGTGCGACACCAAGCGATGTGGCCGCAGTCGCCGCGACCACCTGGCGTTCGGTGTCAGCCAGCCAGTCGAGCGATTCCTGTGCGCCACGCAATCGACGCGAGATCGCCTCAGCGAGAGCTACCCGCGCTGTGGTGACCAGCGCGGCGGCACCAGCCGAGCCAAACGAAGCCAGCGCAAGTGCCACGATCAGGAGAAGCCACGTCACGTCGGTTCCTCGCTGTCCGGCGGCGGCGGCCAGATCACGACTCGGCCTACCCGCCGACGCGCCACCGCATCGATCACGAACCGCCAGCCGTCGATGACCAGTTCTTCACCAGCTCGGGGGACTCGGCCAAATTCTGCGAGCACCAGTCCGCCGACGGTGGCGACCTGTTCGCGATCAAAGTCATGCGCAAGTTCTGCTTCAAGATCTGCGAGCGCCGCGCCACCCTGCACCGTGTAATGACCATCGTCATGTTGCAGCAACGGCTGCACCTCGTCGACATCGTGCTCGTCCTGAATCTCGCCGACAATCTGCTCCAGAATGTCCTCCAGCGTGACCAGGCCTGCAGTGCCGCCGAACTCATCGACGACAATGGCCAAATGCCCACTGCCCCGCTGGAAATCGCGCAATTGCCGGTCGAGACGTTTTGCTTCAGGGACAAAACCGGCCGGACGGATGAGCCCCTGCCAAGGGGCGTGTACGGCCGATCCATTGTGAAGCCGCGGCAGGATGTCCTTGGCGTGCAGCATGCCGAGGACTGCGTCGGCGTGCCCGTCGTACACCGCGAGACGCGCGTGTTCGCTGCGGCGCAATGTCGCGATCACCTCCGCCTCGCTGTCACCGATATCGACGGAGATGATGTCGATGCGCGGCGTCATTACCTCTGACACGGTCATCGTGGAGAGCGAGAAGACGCCGAGCGCCATGTCCTGCGGCGTCTGGCCATCACTGCGTCCGGCATCTGCCACTGCACCGGCTGCCGAACGATCGAAGCGGCTCGCCAGATAGAGCAACGGACGGAACGCGGGCCGCGCGGCGAGGGCCACCGTTCGCGCGAACGGCACCAGCTCCGGTGCCAGGGCCGCGAGGAGCCGAGGCGCGAGGTCGCCCACCGCCCACACCAACAGCGTCACCAGCACGACGCGCGTCAGTGCGGAGA
>JANYCP010000362.1 GCA_025360265.1 Gemmatimonadota bacterium | reverse complement strand
TAGCTGAACGAGTTCATCATCGGATCGGGGATTCATCGGCAAAGACACGATGCGATTGACGACACCATACCGACGCGCCTGCAGCCGGAACATGTCGAGCATTGCGCCGTAGTCCTGCTCCGCCATCACCGCCTCATCCCCTGCCTTCCAGTCGAACCCGGCGATCACGGTGTCGAGCGACTCGGTGGTGTTGCGGGTGATGATCAGTTCATCGGGAGAACAGCCGGCCAGGCCCGCGAGGCGACCGCGTACCGCGGCCTTGTCGTCGTACTGGCGGGTGCGCAGGTAGTGGGACGCTTCCACATTGATCTCGCGGATGTGTCGCACAAACGCCTCGAGCACCGGCTGCGCCTGCATCGAGTAGTAGCCATTCTCGAGATTGATGTACTCGCTGGTCAACCGGTACTGGTGCCGCAGCGTGGTCCAGAACTTCTCGTCCTCTGCCAATCCCGCGGGCGTCAGCGAGGCGTAACGCGCCCAGAGTTCGTCGGTCACGAGGGTGCTGAGGGTGGCGACGCCGAGGGTGCGGAGGAAGGTGCGCTTGTCCATGATATGGCGTCCTTTTTGGGCCTGCAGTATGGTATACTATCGGCCTCGACAATACACCGCCCGGAGGGATACATGCGTCGCCTCGCTGCCCTGCTCCTGCTTGCCGCTGCTGCCAGCCCAGCACGTGGGCAGACTGAAGACATCCTCCGGGCCGCCTTCGAGGGGAAGACAGTCCGTGTGAAAATCGAGATGCCGGGAGCTGCACAGGGCGTGGACCTTCACCCGGGCACACCGCGGCCAATGGATTTTTCGCAACACACCGGCCGACTCAAGAGCTTTGGCACCGCCTACCACCCGGGCGATGCCGCGATGGTGACCAAGGTGCATATCTCGGGCGACCATATTGAATTCCAGCTCGGCGCCGGCGGCTACGGCACCTCTGGCGACAATACGTCGACCAGCGTGAACTTCACCGCGATGGCGAAGTCGCAACGCGAGAAAGACCTGGAAGACCAGATCAAGGCCACCGCCGACGCGCAGCAGAAGCGGCGACTCAACGACGACCTCGACCGGCTTCGCAACGATCGTGAGCAGCAGGACAATCGAAACAGGACGCGTGCCGCCGAGGCGCAGGCGATCAACGAAGCGACGCTGCGACAGAAGCGACTGGCCGGCGGCTCGCGCTTCAACATTCGCTACGACCATGATGTGCCAGCGGCGGCGTTGACGCCGCAATCGGTGATGGCGGCTCTGGCAGACTACGTGGATTTTTCGGGCGCGCCTGCCGCAACGATGCCTGTCGGATTGCCGAACCGGGCTGGTGAGCTCAAGAAGGGAATGTCCGTCGACGACGTCGACGGAATCATGGGTCGACCGGAATCAATCACGCAGCGCAACGAGGGATCACTCGTCGTCAGCACGTCGACCTACCGCACGAAGGATCGCAAGGTGCTGGCAGAATTTGTCGAAGGTGTGCTCATCCGGTATAGCGTGGTGTCGCAGTAGGTTCGTTGTAGCCCGCGATCGATCTCACCCGGCGCCCCCTCTGGCGCGCCGCGGCCGCGGCAGTAGATTCTGGCGTCTCCTTTCGCGGGGCGCCAATGCAGCGCCGTCACTTGCCAACATCTACTCTCATTGCACTTACCGGTGCGACACTCGTCGCGTCGACGGCTACCGGCCAGCAAATGGACATGGCCGCATACAACAAGTGGGCGACCGTCACGGTCGTACACTATGTGGTCGTCGGCGAATTCGCCGCTGACACGTTTGTCGCTGGAGCCGCCGGGGGCCCTCGAGCCAAGGCCAGCGTAAAGGACCGTCTCGAGGTCACGTTCGATTGGGACGCAGCGAACGTCAAGCTGCTGGGCACGCCGGTGATCAAGAACTTTCCGACGACGATCACGAACATCATACCGTATGGCGGTTGCGGCATCCCGAAACTGACCGGCCAATACGAACACACCACCTTGCTGTCGGTGGCGGACAATGGCGTCGGAAACCTCAAGACCAGCCTGAAGCGGGAGGGCGTGGCTGCGGTCATCCAGACCCTGGGCGACGCCAGTGTCTGCGGCGGTGGCACTCCGGTACCAGCAGCCACGCAAACCACCGCTGGCATGCTGCTCGTTGCGCCGCCGATGTACTACGCCATGCCGCCTTCGGGCGGCACCAAGCTCTCGACCGACAAGAAGTCGATCATCATCAGCGACGGAGCGGGCTGGACCTGGACGTACACCCTCACGGCAGTGCGCTAGCGAGTCATGGGCAACACGAAAGGGTCACGGCCTCCTGGGGCCCTTCGATGTTTCTACCCAACTCCGAACTACTTCGGCGCGCGAGTACCCGCTGCGCGGAGCGGTGACATCCTGCTGGACATCGTGGCGGCCTATCGCCGATCCGGCTCGTTGTAGATCCCGATCTCGGCGAGGTGCGGAGTGTCATGACGTGCGGTCAGGACTAGCCGCACCCGGCGGGCCGTCACTCGTGACACCTGGTGAATCTGCACGCGACCTGGCACGCTGCCCGCTGCGATTTCCATCCATCGTGTGCCAGACCACCGCTCGAACCGATAGCTGCCGATGCGGCTCTCCGCGTAGTCCTTCCACTTTCCAACAGGTTCGACCAGCACCAGCGTGTTGAACGCGCGCTCACGATCGAACGCAATCTCTATCCAGCCGCTTTTCTGCCCATCAGGGAGATAGAATGACGAATTGAACGAGCCATCATTGGCCTGATCTGGTCCCACGGTGTCCGGTGAATCGCTCGCGGTGATGTGCTGCCCGGTGGCGAGATTGGGCGTCGTAATCACGACATGCTTGTCGATCGGTGTATTCGGTCCGCTGTGATGCCACGCCTTACCGATTTCCGCGAGTCGCTCGACCACATTCGGCGCAAGTTTTCCTTCGCGCGTAGGTGGTGCGTTGAGGATCACGTTGACGTGAAGCTTGTTTTCCGGAATCAGCCATTCGTCCACCACCTGTGTCACCGGCTTGAGCG
>JANYCP010000341.1 GCA_025360265.1 Gemmatimonadota bacterium | reverse complement strand
CTACATCAACCTGCCGCTCGGCGTGCTCGCCGGTGTGCTCTGCTGGCAGTACGTGCCGGAACCGTCGGCCTCGGTGGAGCGCAGCGACAGCGGCATCGACTGGCTCGGACTTGCCTTCCTGATTCTCGGCATCGGCGCGCTTCAGATCATGCTGGAACGAGGCCAGAGCAAGGACTGGTTTGACTCGAAGGAAATTGTCATCGAGGCAATTCTCGCCGCGGTTGGATTGATCGCCTTCGTGTGGCGGGAGCTGGTGGCCGACCATCCGATGGTCGACATTCGCATCCTCAAGAACCGGCAGCTCGCCACCGGCGTAACATTTGGCCTGGTGCTCGGCTTTGCGCTGTACGCCTCGGTATTCGTGCTGCCGGTATTCCTGCAGGGACTGCTCGGTTACTCCGCCTGGGACACCGGCAAGGTGATGTTTCCCGGGGCGATCGCCAGTGCGGTGACGATGGCATTGGTTGGGCGAACGATGCAGAAGCAGAATATCGATGCCCGCTTTCTCGTCGTGGCCGGCGTGCTGCTCTACCTGTGGTCGATGATCATCCACTGGCAGTTCACCATGGCGATCGGGCTGCATGACACGCTCGTCCCGATGGTGCTGCGCGGCATCGGCATGGGGCTGGTGTTCGTGCCACTCACCGGATTGACAGTGGCGCAACTGAAGCCACAGCAGATGGCGCAGGGCACGGGCCTCTTCAACCTGGCTCGTCAGCTCGGCGGATCGCTCGGCATCGCGGCGGCTGCGACGCTGGTGACACGTTTCACCGCCCGGGCGCGCGCCGGACTGCTGCCGCACCTCGATCCGTCCGATCCGAACGTGCGCTCCTTTCTCAATCAGGTGACCGGGGCGATGAGTCGCGCCGGTGCCTCACTGCCGCAGGCCACCGCCCGCGCGGAACAGCTCATGGCGTACCGGCTGCAACAGCAGGCGGCGCTGCTGGCCTACAGCAAGATTTACCTGACGATGGGGATTGTGTTCACCTGCGCACTACCGCTGCTGTTGTTGTTCAAGACTGGACGCGTCAGCGGAAAGGTCGAGGCGCATTAGCGATAGGAGATAGGAGATAGGAGATAGGAACCAGCCAGTTTGTTCCTATCTCCTATCTCCTATCTCCTATCTCTTTTTTCCTCCGGCCGTCCCTCTGATCAGCGCGGTCGCAAATGCAACGCCTTCCTTGAAACTCTTCGCCAGGATCCGCTCATCCTTGCCGTGCATCCTCTCTTCGCCGACTGGGTTGGCAATGCCGGTCACGCCGTAGACCGGAATGCCGGCGTTGCGGAAGTAGAGGCCATCGGTCGCACCATTCTCCTGCACCGGCGTGATCGGAATTTCCTTGCCCCACGCGGCCTTGCTCGCTGCCTTGACCAGGGCAAGTCGCTCGGGAAGCAACGGCGAGGCGGGCGAAGGTTTCGCCGGATTCACCTCCGTGATGGTGATCCCGGTGTCACCGGCCGCGCGCGTGATTGCCGCCACGATGTCGGCCGATTTCTCGCCAGGGATGAGTCGGCAATTCACCGTCACCTTGGCAAGCGCCGGCAGCGCGTTCTCGGCATGACCGCCGGTCAGCATGGTCGGAATACATGTGGTGCGCAGCAGTGCGTTGTATGCAGGCGAGAACCGCGCGAGGCGGAATGCCGCGGTGGAATCGAGCGGTTGCGCTAGCGCCGCCTTGATCATCGCCGCTTCCGGCGCGGCGACAAATTGGGCACGCGCCATAAGGTACGCGCGGGCCACTTCGGTGAGGTCAATCGGGAAGTTCAGCGTTTCGATGCCACGCAGTGCTTTCGCCAACTGATAGATCGCATTGTCCGCGCGTGGCAACGACGAGTGCCCGCCCGGGTTGTGCGTCGAGAGTGCCACCGTGAAATACACTTTCTCAGCGCCCTGCAATTCAAGCCACGCCAGCTTGCCGTGATCGATCGCCGGCCCGCCAGCATCGAAGTTGAACACATACTCGGCGTTGACGAGTTCCTTGTGGGTGCGAATCAACCAGGCCGCACCAGGTTCGTCGGCATTCTCTTCACCTGCGGTGAGTGCCAAAATGATGTCGTGGTCGGGCACGACCTTGGAGCGGATCAGGGCCAGCGTGCCGGCGACGAGCGTGGCAGCGGGTCCCTTGTCGTCGGCGGTACCGCGCCCATAGAGCCAGCCGTCCTTCTGTTCGGTAAGAGCATACGGTTCGAGCGACCAGTCGGCGCGCAATGCATCGACCACGTCGAGATGGGCGAGGAAGAGCACCGGCTTGCCCGTACCCTTGCCGCGGATGTGCACCACGAGATTCTTGTTCTTCGCTTCTGGCCCGAGCACCTCGACATCCGCCACCGCCACACCGGCCTTGCGAAAACGCGCCGCAAGCTTTTCGACCAGCGGCGTGACATCACCCCGGCCGAGGGAGGTGTTCGCTGAGATCATCTCGGCGAGAATTTCACGAGCCTCTTTCTGTGCAGCGTCGGTGGGAGCTTGCGCGGCGAGTGGGGCGGCGATGGTGAGGGCGCAGAGAATTGGTGCGAGGCGCATTGCGGCGTCCTGATACGAGAGACGAGAGACGAGAGACGGATCCTACGAACCAACTCGCGTTACGATGATACGCTGGGCGACCTGAGCCCGCACGGTTCGGCCGACGAAGCGAGTTGTGACTGAGGTAACGATACTGCGAGACCAAGCGATAGGACCTCGTTGGGCGTCCCAGGCGAGGTCAGTGTTCTCAGTGCCATCCTGCGAGGACTCTACTGTGACGCTATCACCAATGTCTCGCGTGTTGCCGCGATGCGTGGCGCTGAAATGGTATCGCTGAACACCGGAGGAGTCTGTTGCTCGCCGCCACCGTCGACCGGCACTATCTGTGATCGCGGCGCCGACTGCGAGCTTCGGCGGTGCCGGGGGAAAAAAGTCGTCCATCGCCGTGCCGATGTCACTTACGTCGCTGACGGCAGGCGGGACAAACGGGCGATCGATGATCGTTGCCGCACCACGAGAGCTCAGTAACAGTTTCCATCGCGCGCCGATCACGGCATCGACATCAATCGTTGCACGCTCACCTGAAATGCTTTCGGTCAGCGCCACGGTGTCGGTCGTCACCATGAGCGTGTCGCCTCGCGCGGTGATGGTAAACCCCGCAGTCCGCACCACACTGCGATGTCGCTCGGCCGCCCCCGCCTGCGTAACGATCTCCGACTGCACCCGGTTTGTGGAACGAGTGC
>JANYCP010000331.1 GCA_025360265.1 Gemmatimonadota bacterium | reverse complement strand
ATCATCGTGAAGAATCGCTTTGCCGGATTCTCGATCGGCGAGGAGTACACCCCCTCGGGGGATACATCACCAAACCGGTTCAGGAGGTGCTCCCGCGGCACCCGCACGCTATCGAACCAGATCCGGCCGTTGTCGACTCCGTTGAGCCCTTCCTTATGACCCGTGTCGGCAATGCGCACGCCCGCGGCCGGCCGGCCATCGGCATCGCGAATCGGCACGACGAGTGCATGCACACCGTGAGATATCTCGCCAACAATCAGTTGCGCGAACACAGTCATCATCTGTCCATGCAGGGCGGCATTGCCAATCCATTCCTTGTGCGCCGAACCGCGGGGGGTATGAATCACAAACTCGCGCGTTGCAGCGTCGTACGTCGCCGTGGTTTCGAGATCCCGCACATTGGACCCATGGCCGAGCTCTGACATGGCGAAACCGCCGAGTATTTCGCCGCGACTGATTCGCCGCAGGAAATGCTCGTGATGCCAGCGAGTGCCCAGAAGCATGACACTGCTTTGAAAGAGGCCGAACTGCACACCGAACTTGATGGTGAGCGAGAGATCATGGAACGCAAGCGTCTCGAACGCTGCGAGGAACGCGCGAGCATCGCCGGCACCACCGAATTCCTTCGGCACCGCGAGCGCTCCAAGTCCCTCGTCGGCAAGCATGCGCACCCATCCCAGCACCGTGGCCCGGTACGTGGCATCATCGATATGCGAGGGATACGCGAATCGCGGCCCTGCGAGGAGGGCGCGCACCGTGTCGCGAACGGTCCGCTCGGGGCCATCGAGCAATGCTTGCAGGCCGGCCGCATCAACTGCTGGCGTTGGCCGCAGCGGCGCCGGGTTGCGGGCCACTCGTTCTGGTACGGTGGGACTCATGCGGTTCTCGGTCCCACCGTCGCCTTGCGATCGAGCTTGCCCCAACCGACCAGGCGGCCGCGCAGTGCGGCGAGAAAAGAACGAAGCACAACCCAGTACATGACCTGACGATAAACAAAGCGCTGCAAGAAGACGAGCCACGTCAGCCGCCGATCCTCGCCAGGCTCCATCAGGAACGCCAGCGTCGCGGCAACCCAGTCGACCACGATGAAGACGCCGTACCAGAGCACGATCTTCGACAGCGAGTCGATCGCATACGTCGTGTTGTGCTGCTGGAATGTGACGTATACGCCGATCAGCGACAGCAGAAAAACGAGATCGGCCATTGGCGCGATGAACGAAAAGAGGAGCTGGAAGATCCACACGTTCGGAAGCGCTACGAAGCCGAGCGTTCCGGCGTGCATGCGGAACAGGAGATCACGGTGCTTCCAGGCACACTGCAGCGTGCCGTAGGCCCAGCGAAAGCGCTGCTTGGCCAGCGCGCGCAACGTGTCTGGAGCTTCTGTCCACGCGATCGCCCGGTCCGCGTAGGCCACACGGTACCCGCCGCGCCCAATCGACAGCGTCAGGTCCTGATCTTCGGCGAGGGTGTCATTGGAAAATCCGCCGACCTCCAGCACAAGCGACTTGCGCCATGCGCCAATCGCGCCGGGAACCACCATGATGCAATCGAGCAGCGCAAATGCCCGGCGATCGAGATTCTGGGACGTGATGTACTCCAGCGCCTGCCATCGCGTGACCAGGTTGATCCGGTTGCCGACCTTGGCGTTGCCGGCCACCGCACCGACGTGGGGATCGGCGAGCGGCTGAATCAGGAAATGCACCGCTTCGGGATCGAATAGCGTGTCGGCATCAAGCGCCACGATGATGTCGCCCGACGCGTGCTGAATTCCAAAGTTCAACGCGCTCGCCTTGCCGCCGTTGAGCTTGGTGAGCACGCGCACGCGGGACTCGTCGGCAAAGGTGCGCTGCGCCATGCCGAGCGTGTCGTCCGGCGAACCGTCGTCGACGACGATGATTTCGATGGTTCCGTCGTAGTTCTGCGTCAGCAGCGACTTCACCGTCGGGACGATCACCGCCTCTTCGCGGTACGCTGGAATGATCACGCTCACGCTCGGCGCGTATCCGGGGCGGTGTCGCCGGCGACGGTAACGCTGGACTGCAGCCAGCACGAGAATCGCCACCAGCCGGGTCATCGCGAGCAGAATCGCCACGTAGAACACGTACTTGAAACCGGTCTCGACCACACCGATGCCGACGAAGACGATGAGCAGGATGAACCGGGTGAAAGAGTCGGTGCCGGTGACTGGCGGCATGACTACGTCAGGCGACAGGTCGGCCAGCTCCGCCAGGCTCACGATGGTATCGCCACGCGCCCGCAGCGAATCGATAATCCGCCCGAGCACCGCGACCGTGCGCGACCGATCACCGCCACCGTCGTGCAGCAACACGATGTTGCCAGTGTCTGAGCCGACACGCCGTCCGATCTCGCGTTGGCGCAATACGTTCGTCAGAATCGAATCCCCGGTCACACCCTTGCGCCAATCCTCGCCGTCGATGCTCAGGCCGGCCGTGATGTACCCCAACTCGGAGGCAATCGCAATCGGATCGAGTTCTTCGGGCGTGCTGGGATCGTTGTCGCCGAGATACGGCGTGCGCATCAGGATGGTGCGCCGCCCGAGGACTGCCTCGAACAGCCGCCCAGTGGCGCTTATCTGCAATCGCGTCCACCACGGCGACGTTTCCGCCAGGTTCGGATGCGTAAAAGTGTGGTTGCCGATTTCGTGGCCTTCACGCATGATGCGCTGCGTCAGCCGCATGTTTGCCGCGACTGACGTGCCGATCACAAAGAAGGTGCCGGGAGCCTTGCGCGACTTGAGCGTGTCGAGAATCGCCCCGGTCCAGCGCGAATCCGGGCCGTCATCAAAGGTCAGCGCGACCTGGTGCTCCTTGTGGCCCGTGCGCGCCACCACCCACTCGCGCGGCACGCTGTCGTAGATCACGCTGGTAATTACGCCAGTGGTATCGAACGAGACCTGACGGCCACCGGGCGACGACCGATTGAGGACCGTGAGCAATTCGCCCGGGGCGGTGTAGTTCACGTTGTAGCCGGGATCGATGACGTTAAGCGAATCGAGCCCGTGCATTTCCCCGTGGCGGCCAAACATTCGCCAAAGTGTAGGATCCTCGCCGCCCAGCTTCCATACCGCAGCCGATGTAACGCCACGCGCGCGCGCAATGCGCATTTCGTCGGCCGCCGTGGTCGCGTCGAGGTACCAGGTAAAGTGGTCCACCGAGTTGGAATCAGTCCACGTCAGCCATGGATTGCTCACGTCTGTGTCGAACATCGGCAGCACTTTGTTGGCCCGCGCGGCCTGCCAGACATCAGGCACCGTAACAGAGACGAAGCCTTCCGTCGGGCCTTTGTTCCCGCCCGGATCACTCCAGTCGTACCCGTACGCGCCGAGCCCCATCATCGCCTTGCTCGCAGGAACCACCGCAAGGAACGAGTCCGCCATCATTGTGTACCAAGGCCGCGACGCCACCGGACCCGGCTCACTCTTCTGGTAGTGCTCGTCGTATAGCATCAGGATGAGCTTGTCGCACTTGTCGGCGTACTGCCGAATCCGGTCCGGCGGCAGGTAGTCCTGTATCGCCTGCGACAGCAGCAAGCCCGGCCGCACCGCGTTGAGCGCGACGCGCAGTTCATCGAGAAACTGGCCGAGCTGTTTCTCGCGCAGCGTGTCGCCAATGCTTTCGAAATCGACCGTGATCCCGCCGAGCCCAAGGGAGTCGACCCGATTGGCGAGTCGCTTCGCGGCCCGCCGACGCGCCAGCGAATCATTGAGAAAATGATTGGTGACCGGGCCGCCGAATCGGCCGCCAGAATGCTGCAGGACGTTGCTCACCATGAGCATGACCTTGGGACGCCGATCCTTCGGCACCTGGGCGATGAGGCCCATGATGTTGCGACTGTCCTCGAGCACATTGAGCGTATCACCTTCGGGGGCAATAAACGCCCACTCGGCGATGACCCAGTCCATACGATCGAGATGGTCGCGAAGCGATTCGTACGAGTGCTCATCCCAATCGACGTAAAATCCGGCGAGAACGGAATCGCTCGACGGAGGACCGGGGCGCGGCTTTCGCCCCTTCTTGGCGATAGGCACCGGCGCTTGCTCAGCGTTCCGCATGTCCCGAGCCCACCGGCCGCGCGCCGCAGTGTGTGCCTGCGCCGCACGCGTACTGATTTTCGGAGCTGGATGCCCCTTCCCCGACGGGTCGAATGCGTGTGATTGCGGAAGCACCGGCGGCAGGAGGGCCGCCGCAATAAGGGCAAACACTACGACAATACTCGCCGCGCCAAGGAGGATGGCCCCGATTCGCAGACGCTGCCACCGACGCCCACTGGGCTCGCTGAAAACGTGGGCGGCGTTGTCCTGATTGGGCATCGAACCTCAAGATTGAAGCGTTCCGGCTACAATTCTAAACGAAACGTCGCGCCTCTGTTCCCAATTTCGAAGGTCACGCCATCTCACGTTCCATCGCCGCACCGTCAACACCGACCATTGCCGTCAT
>JANYCP010000328.1 GCA_025360265.1 Gemmatimonadota bacterium | reverse complement strand
AGTACGCGCGTCATCGCTGTCGTGCACCGTGCCGAGGACTCGTCGAATCTCCTCGTAGGAGGTGGCGCCGGCCCAGAACCGCGACAGCGCGCTCTCCCATAGCGTGCGCATGCCGTGCGGTTTTGCCGCCTCGATGATCGCATGCGGTTGCGCGTCCTGCTCGATCAGCTTCGCCACTTCGGCGTCCACTGGCAGCAGCTCCATGACGGCGAGCCGTCCCTTGTAGCCGCTGCCGTTGCAGAACTTGCATCCCGGTGACTTCCTCGGCGCAATGGTACCCGTATACGCCGCGGGCGGGCGCCCCTCTTCCGGAATCTCGTCGATCGGCAACGCGACGGCGCAACGTTCGCAAAGGTGGCGCACCAGGCGCTGTGCCACCACGCCCTTGAGGACTGAGCCGAGCTTGAAGCCGTCGATTCCCATGTCACGCAACCGCACGATCGCGGACACGGCGTCGTTGGTGTGCAGCGTGCTGAACACGAAGTGGCCGGTGAGTCCGGCCTGAATTGCGGTGGCTGCGGTTTCGCCGTCGCGGATTTCGCCGACCAGAACGATGTCCGGATCCTGCCGCAGCACTGATCGCAAGGCGCTGGCAAACGTGAACCCTTGCGCTTCGTTGACCTGGAGCTGTGAAATTCCGTCGACGTCGTACTCGACCGGATCTTCCACCGTGACAATGTTCACCTTGCCGGTCTTGAGGTGGTTGAGCACCGCGTAGAGTGTGGTTGTTTTGCCGGAACCAGTCGGTCCGGTAACAAGGAGCATTCCTTCGCGATGTCCGAGCATCCGGTTGAGCACGTCTTCTTCTTCGGCCTTGGGAAGATGCAGGTCGGGAATGGACGCGCGGAGGTTGGACTTGTCGAGAATCCGGATGACGAGCTTTTCACCGCGGCGTGCCACCGGTGCGGTAGCCACGCGCAGATCGACCTTCTGGTTGTCGATCTTGGCGCTGCTGCGGCCGTCCTGCGGTGTCATGGAGTTGGTGACGTCGAGTCCCGCCACGATCTTGACGCGTCGCACCAACGCTGGCCCAGCCGAAACTGGCAGCCGCATGACTTCGCGCAGGATGCCATCAATGCGATATCGCACGACGACGTGTGCCGATTCCGTTTCGGCGTGGACGTCGCTGGCACCGGCCCGCACTGCGTCGGCGATCATCGCATCGACGAGCTTTGACATTGGTGCTTCAAACGCCGGATCGCGGTCGTCGGCGATCGCCTCGGTCTCGACTTCCACTCGGGCGGGGGCGAGCCCCTGGAGGAGGCGATTAATACTCGTCTCCGGGCGATAGAGTTCTTCGATTTTTTCGTGGATGGCTTTTGGCGCGGCCACCTCGAACTGGACATTGCGGCCGGTGATGAAGCCGAGATCCTGCTCGGTGCCGAAGTTGCGGGGATCGGAGCAGGCGAATCTGGCCATCTGATCATTCAGACCAAGGACGACGACACCGTATTTCCGGGCAGCGGTCTCGGGCAGGATGCAGGCAGATGTGGCTTCTGCGTCTGCGAGATTGGCTTCTGGGAACTTGAATCTCTTGGCGACGGCGGAGACGATCTGGTCGTCGCGGGCGATGCCGGCAGTGGAGACCGCCTGCCAGAGCGTGGGCGCGTCCGCCGGCACAAGTGACGCCAGCTGCGCGTCGCTTGCCAGGCCCGCCTCTGTGAGGCAGCCGGCCAGCCACGCATCCGGAAATTCGCCCTTTCCAGGGAGTGTCATCGGGATCCGTTGTCAGCTCGAACCCGAGGGCGGCGGGGGGACGTTCCTCTCGGCAACCAGAAATCTAGGCGAACCCGTTCCAGAATTCACCTTATTATTGGGGAATATGAAACCACTTCAGGTTCCGGTGATCCTGCTCGGTACGTTGCTCGCCCAGGTCATGTCGGCGCAATCCTCCGACTGGGCTCGCGTCACCATGGGCATCTCTGTTGGCTCTCGCGCTGGCACCACACTCTGGGACATTACCGATCAGCCGATTCTCTCGTCAAATTTTGTCCCCCCCGGCAATGGGGCGCACTACCCGGCCGACCTGTATCACCTGCATCGAGAGGTCGGCATTGGCCTCACGATTTCCGCGCAGGCGACGTTTTTCTCGTCCCCGAAGTTCGGGGTGACCTTCGAGTTGACCTATCTTGGCCTCAACCTGACCGACATCTGCACGGTAACCCGCGATGGTGGCGACGCCGAGCTGGCGCAGGCGTGTGCCTTCGTTGGCAGTTCGGAAAAATTCGGCCAGGGAATCGACCCGCTGCTTGGATACCACGACGGAAGTGGTGTTGATCACTCCGCTACCGCCATGCTGATGCAGGGTGGTGTCATCGTGGATTCTTCAGCGTGCTCGCAGGATTCGAGATCGTGTTGAAGCGCGACCGCGGGAAGCGATATTGAATGGGTAATCGCCGCGAGTTCCTCACCTCGCTGGGCGCAGTGACTGCCGCTGGCCTGCTCGATCCGTCGCTGACGCCTGAATTGCACGGCATCGCCAGGGCCTCGAACGATTTCATGTTCGCCTCGGGGCTGGTCTACCTGCAGACTGGATCACTCGGTCCCACGCCGCGCCCGGTGATGGAGCGCACCATCGCCGCCTGGCGCGAGCTTGAACTCGACCCGGTGTACTACGGCTACGGTCCGCAAGAGCAGGCGATGGATGTGGTACGGGGGCAGGCCGCCGCATTCCTCGGATGCAAGACCGAAGAAGTCGTCCTCACCAAGTGCACCACGGACGGCATCAATTCAATTGCACAAGGGCTCATGCTCAACCCGGGCGACCGCATCCTGACTACCGATCAGGAACATCCCGGCGGTCGTGTCGGCTGGGATTACGTTGCCCGACGATTCGGTGGCATCATCGACATCGTAGTGATTCCACCGGGCGAGAACGACGCGCAGGCAATCATCGACCGGTTTGCCAGGCAGATTACGCCGCGCACTCGGGTAATGTCATTTTCCCATCTGCTTACGTCCACAGGATTGCGAATGCCGGTGGCCGAACTGTCGGCGCTGGCGCGCGCACGCGGCTGCATTTCTGTGGTCGACGGCGCGCAGGC
>JANYCP010000312.1 GCA_025360265.1 Gemmatimonadota bacterium | reverse complement strand
CGTTGGAAGAGCTTCACCGCGTTTGCGCAATACCAGGCGGGGACGTCACCGAGCGATGACAAGCTGTTGCACGGCGCAACGCAATCGCTGCTCGGCGGACTGCGGATTTCGCTGGGAACGGCGAGAGAGGGCGTGACGGCGACCGGGCACTAGGCAAGCTCCTCGTCCTGAGTGAAGCGAGGGACCTCGAGACTCCGACCCGCGGAGCATCTGGAGGTCCCTCACTGCGTTCAGGACGAGGGATCTCTCGTCTCTCGTCTCTCCGCTTCTAAAACTGAAAATATAAAAACGGGCTCGTCCGATCTCCCGCAATCAACGCCAGCGCAGCACCGAATGCGGTCGCGACCGCAGCGGCCTTCCACCACCGCGGCGTGTAGTCCAAATCGTAGATATTCGGACCATACATTCCCCAAACGCCGGCGACCGCGACCGCTGCCAGTGCGGCCGACGCGCCGACCATGCCGACGCCAGCAGCGCCACTGAACATGCGGCCGAACACACCCGCTGCCATGGAAAGCGACGTGCATCGGAAGAACACCCACCCGACCAGTGCGAAGAAGACCATGCCGAGCTGTCGTATTCGCGCCGGGAGCGCATCCCATTGCGCGCCGGCCATGCGATGTGCGGCCAGGAGCACGCCATGGTAGGCACCCCAGACCAGAAACGTCCAATTGGCGCCATGCCAGAGCCCGCCAATCAGCATCGTGAGCATGAGGTTTCGATAGGTGGCCAGCGTACCGCCCCGATTGCCGCCAAACGAGATATAGAGATAGTCGCGCATGCACGACGAGAGTGAGATGTGCCAACGACGCCAGAACTCGGTCGGATCGAGCGACTTGTACGGTGAATTGAAGTTCTGCGGAATCCGGAGTCCGAAGAGGTAACCCAAACCGACGGCCATGCTGCTGTAACCGCTGAAATCGAAATAGAGCTGGAACGTGTAGCCGAGCATCGCCAGCCAGAGGGTTGCCCCCGACGCAACATGCCAATGACCGTGGTCGAGAATCGGATTGACGAACGCAGCGAGCGTGTCAGCGACAATGACCTTTTCGACCAGGCCCACCACGAAGATGCTGATGCCACGCTGGAGCCAGCGGGTGCGACTCGCCCCCTGGATGTTCTCGAGATCTTCCTCGATCTGGCGAAACCGGACGATCGGGCCCGCCACCAGTTGCGAAAAGAGCGATACGTACGACGCAAATTCCCAGAAATTGCGCGTCGGCGTGATCTGTCGGCGATAGGAATCGACGATGTAGCTTATGGTGTGGAATGTGTAAAATGAAATGCCGATCGGCAGGATGATATCGAGGTGTGGTACGTTGACGTCGAGTCCCGCCGAATGCATCGCGCCGCGGAATGCGGTGAGCCCGAAGTTTGCGTACTTGAAGAAGCCGAGCAGGGCCAGGTCGACTGTGACCGGGATGATCAGGCAGAGTTTCCGTTTCCGTTCGTCACCGTTCCATTTGAGCATACCCAGACCGGCGGTGTAGCTGACGAGCGTCGAGAAGGCCATCAGGAAGCAGAAGCGCCAGTCCCAATAGCCGTAAAAGACATAGCCGCTGATGGCCAGCCACACGTAGCGAGACCGTGAGGTCCGCAGCAGCCAGAACACCGTGTACGTGACCGGCAGAAAGGCGAACAGGAAGATGAGACTATTGAAGAGCAACCGGACTCCCTGGGCGTCGTGACGACCCGGCACAGAGGGAAATGATGAGCATAGCTGGCAGCGAGAATCAGGCCAATATGATAGTCCCGACACGGCGAATTCGGTCAGTGGCCGGGGCGGCAATTCTCCTGTTGCTGATTCTTGTCGGCGCGGAGACGACTGTGCGTATCGAGGATCGCATCCGGTGGGGCATGCCACTGCTCGCGTCCGACACGTCGACGGCGGACTTGATGGTATCGGACCGCACCGGCCGACATCCGGCCCCAGGCAAGATATTCCGGAAGTGGCAGATCAATTCGGTCGGTACTCGCGGACCGGAGCCCGACCCGTCGCACGCGGCTCGGCGCGTCCTGGTCCTTGGTGCGTCGGAGACGTTCGGCCTGTATGAAAGTCCTGGCCGGGAATATGTCCGGCAGCTCGCCGATACACTTGCGGCCGGCGACTGTGCAGCCGATGCGCTCAATGCCGGATTTGTCGGCATGTCGCTGCCAACGGTAGAACAAGACTTCCGGTTGCGGCTCGCTTCGTTGCAGCCCAAGGTCGTCGTCTACTACCCGACGCCGCCGCAATATCTCGACGACGCCCTTCCCCGCGCGGTTGTGATCGACTCGAACGCCACTGCCCCACCGACCAGCGGCTGGCACTCGCGCTTCACGTTTCGGGCGCGCGATGCATTCAAGGCGATGCTGCCACGCGCAGTGCTTGACCTGATGCGGCAGCGCCAGACATCTCAGAAACGGCTTGGCGTTTCAGCCGATTCGATGTTCGCAACGATACCAGCGGCACGACTCGCAGCATTCGAATCAGATCTTCGGCGACTGGTCGGCACCCTTCGCGCGCACGACGCCGTGCCAGTGCTCATGACTCATGGCAACGCGTTCATCGGCACTCCGAAAGCGGGCGATGATCGGTTGCGAGCATGGGAAAAATTCTATCCTCGCGCGACCGGTGCCACGCTCGTCGCGTTCGATTCTGCCGCCGCCGAATCGGTCCGCCGCATCGCGGCCGATTCCAGCGTGGCCTTGGTGGATGCGTGGCGCGAGTTTCATGGCGTGCCCGCTGAAGAGATGTTTGCCGACTTTTCGCATTTTACCGACGCCGGCTCGGCCCGGATGGCGTCGCTACTCCGTCCGACGATCGCGCAGGCGCTCGGGTGCGGCCACCGCTAGCACGAAGCGCAACGGCCAATCAACGGCCCTGCTGATCCCGATCCTCGCCGTCACCTGAATCCTGCGAGGCCGTGTCGGGGCCACATCAAGCAACCGTAGCGGACTTGTCCGGATAGCAGGCATGCCACCCTGCTCGCCAGTGATCCCGAATGCCTGACCGACTTTGCCCGGTCCATTGGCGAGCTGCCTCTCCGGCACCGCGCCGCGGCGACGACGAATGGTCGCGACGCCGGTCATCGGCCACACGGCACGAATCAGCACAGCGCCACCATCGTCCCGAGTCGGTGCCGTGAGGTTCAGGCACCAGTGCAATCCATACGAGCGATAGACGTACCATGTGCCGTCGGGTGCATAAATGCCGGCGTAGGATCGATGACGCCGTCCGGCCCAAGCGTGCGACGCCGGATCGTGCGTGCCGAGATATGCTTCGGTTTCGATGATGATGCCGGAAACACGCTCGCCTCCCAGATCGGAGGCGAGCGTGCGGCCCAGGAGACTGCGCGCCACACGAACGGCGCGCGGACTCAGCCGGCGCGCGGTTTCGAAGTCCGGGGTTTCGATGCCTTGGCCACCTTCGGCACAGCAACTCCCTTTTCTGTCGCCGGCGCAGCGGACTTCTTGTGCTTCACTCCGCCACGCGTGCCGCGACGGCTCTTGGCCGGCTTGGCCCCGGCAGCGTCAGCCACCACCACATCAGTGGTCGCTGCGGAGGCAGCAATCTCGGCACTCGGTGCAGCCTTTGGTTCACCAAAATCCACCACGCCAACCATCGCCACTTCGGACGGCCGCGTGCTGGAACGCGATCCGCCACGGAAGCGCAATGCCGCTGGTTGACGCGGCGCCGGCGGTGCGGTGCTGTCGGCGACTGGTGTCACGCCGGATTCCGCCTGCGTGCGCTTCTGGAAGGCAATGTCGGCTTTGTGCTGCGACACCTCGTACTGCCCTTCGGCAAGCATTCGGACATCAGCGATCTCGGCATCGTTCGCCTGCCGCAGGAACATGCCGAAGCGAATTGGCTCGAGCAGGGCGTCTTCCTTACCATGCAACGCTGCCATCCGCGCGCGCAATGTGTCGTGTGGTACCGGTGCCGGCAGTTCGCCAAGTGCGCGCGACATGAGGTGGAACGCTTCTGCCAGTGTCAGGCCGGTGGCGATACTCGCGGCGCGAACCGAAGGAGGCGCGAGTCGCGAAGCCTGTCCCGAGCTCGTCGAGGGATCGCGAGTCGCGAGTGGTGCGGTCGCTACGCTGCTCGCGCCCTCTTCGGCTCCGCTTCGTCTTCCGCGACCACGCCCACCGCGGCGGCGGCGTGACGATGGTCCGTCGGCATCCTTCGCGCCAGCCTCAGTTGCCGGCACCGGAGCGCCGCGCGACCCCTTCGCGCCTCGCGACTCGCGATCCCTCGACGAGCTCGGGACCGGCTTCGCGACCAGTTCCGCCACATCCAGCTGCCCATTCTCCTGCTTGATCACCGTGATGAGCCCACGCGTCCCGGCCTCAGTGACGAACTTGCTGAACCGATTGTAGCCGGCGTTGCTCTCGTCGAAGCTCGGATCGAGCTGCTGCATCACCTGCTTGAGTCGATCGGCACGCATCACGTCGCGATTCTGCGTCATCTGCGCGACGGCGTCCACCACGAGCACCCACGGATCGCGCGGCGGACCGGGGACGTCAGCTTCCTTGCTCAGGCCGGCAAGGTCGCTGTACGAGTAGTACTCGTCGCAATTCTGAATCAGGATATCGCTGGCCGATTCGCGAATGCCGACGCCGATGACGTACTTGCCGTACTCCTTCAGCTTGAGCACGAGCGACGAGAAATCGCTGTCGCCTGAAAGCAGAATGAACGTGCCAATCTCCGGTCGGGTAAAGATCAGTTCGATGGCATCGACCGCGAGGCGAATATCGGTCGCGTTCTTTTTGTTGGTGCCGAAGGCCGGTGCGAAGATCAGGTCGATCGACGATTCCGAGAGCGACACGATGTACTGCGGGTAGCGGCGCCAGTCGGCGTAGGCACGCTGTACCGCCACCTTTCCCTTGATGATGTCGCTGTTGAGCAACGTGCGCAGTTCCTTGGCGAGGTCGGAACGAACGCCAAGGGTGACATTGTCGAAATCGATGAGGAGTGCGGCGTTGGGCGCGTGATGCACCGGTGCAGCGGCGGGCAAATGCTGGGTAGGAACGGCGGCCTGCGGCCGGCCGCCCCGTCGAACCGATTGCGGAGTCACTTACGGTACCATGGTCTTGGCCGTCCCCGGTCTCGACGTCTACCGCGCGATGCGCCCCATTCGCTCTGCTCAGGGCAGGCTTCGGCGATGCAGCGGCCACGTCGATGATCGAGACAGCACGTGATGCGGCGGGGCGCCCCAATGGCACCACCATCCGCGTACATGAATCTAACTACACCGTCGATCAGGCCCCACAGCGGCCATCGGCGGGTCGAGCTTCCTCAAGTGCCACGACGACGCGCTCGGACGCCTGACCGTCCCAACCCGGCACCGTCGCCGGGCGGTAGGTGCGGGGTACTCCATCCAGCGCCGCGCCCACGGTCTCGAAAATTCCTTCGGCAGTTGGCGGCCACGGGACCAGACGATTGGTACCCAGCGTGACAGTCACTGGTCGCTCGGTCGCTTCACGCAGCGTAACACATGGAACACCCAGCGCCGTGGTCTCTTCCTGAAGGCCGCCCGAATCGGTGATCACGATCGCACAGCCATCAACCAGATGGGTCATGTCGCGATACCGGGCGGGATCGACCAACTGCAACCGCGGCGGCAGCGTCATGCCGGCGAGGTTGGCGCGCGCCCGAGGATGCACCGGCCAGAGGAGCGGCAATCGGTCGGCGACCTTCGCCAGCCCGCGCAGCAGCTCCGCGAGTCGTTCCACTGAATCGACGTTCGACGGTCGGTGCAACGTGACCAGACCGTACCCATTACGCGTCAGGCCGTACGCTTCCCACGGCGCATCGGTAGCGGTCCGGTCGAGCGTATCGAACAGCGAGTCGATCATCACATTGCCGACGAAGGCGATGCGTCGCGCTGGGACGCCTTCGTTGGCGAGGTGCGCTGCGGCTTCCGGTGAATGGGTCAGCAGCAAGTCGGCCAGCTGATCGGTGACCACGCGGTTGACCTCTTCCGGCATGCGCCAGTCACCGCTGCGAAGTCCCGCCTCGACATGCGCGAGCCGGCAGCCGATCAGCGGGCGCAACTTCGCTGTCACCAACGCCGCTGCCATCGTGGAATTGACGTCTCCCACCACGACCACCCAACCGGGACGTTCCGCATTCAGCACAACCTCGAAACGCTCCATCACCCGTGCCGTCTGTTCGGCGTGCGTTCCGGCGCCGACACCGAGATGGTGGTCGGGCTCGCGCATGCCGAGATCGGCGAAGAAAGTGTCGGACATGGCGGCGTCAAAGTGCTGGCCGGTATGGACCAGCACGGCAGAATGTCCGCGACGCGTGAGTGCCTGGAGAATCGGGGCAACCTTCATGAAGTTCGGGCGTGCTCCAGCAACAACGATCGTTTTCATGGTCGGTTCACAGCAGGTGTCCCAGGTGTTGCAGCATTTGCTCGAGGCGGCCCGACCAACTGTCGGTCCGCATCGAATCGGAATAGGCGAGGCGTTGCGCTTTGGTGGCCGGGGTGGCCAGGCGAGCGGTGACGGCGGCCACAAAGGAATCGCTGTCGTCGGTGACGTCGACTCCGACCTGACCGCGCAACGCCACCAGTTCGGGAAGTGCCGTGGTGACGACGGGTGCACCGGCCGACAGATACTCGCGCAACTTGATCGGGTTCACGGCGAGCGTCAGGTCGTTGATCTTGAAAGGAATCAACGCGACGTCAAACTGGGCCAGATACGACGGGAGGTCGGCAAATGGCTTTCGGCCAAGCAGGTAAATATTTGGCAACGACGACACGGCATCCATGGCGACACGACTCGCACCGATCAGCACGAAATCCGCCTGCGGATTTGCGCGCGCGCTCTTCGCGATCACGTCAAGATCGATCCAGTCGTCGATCAAGCCGATAAAACCCGCCATGGGACGTCCGGGTGGCGGCAAGTCAGACGGCCTGGTCGCTGGTGTCACCACGGCAGTACGAAAGTGATCCCATTGCACGCCGTGCGGAATGTACGACACGCGATCGGTGAGGTTGATGCAGTCGCGTTCCAGTTCCCGCGATGACACGAAGACGTGATCGGCGCGGCGGCAGAGGATTTCGTGGCAACGCTGCATCTCGTCGGTGTCGTACTCCGAGAAGGCCCACCAGCGATCGACGCAGTGATAGACGAGACCGCGCGACGGCAGGAGATCGAGATATCGCGCCACGGTCGGCGTGTACACCCAGAGCAACGGCTTCAGATCGCGACCGGTCGCTCGCAGCGCGACGCGCACGGCGCGACGATACAAACGGGCATTGATCGCACGGGCAATCGCGTTGGTCGGAAAGGGCAGCGCCGGCGGCGAGAGCACCGAAAGTCCGGGTGCACCCGGTCGCAATCCGCCCATCATCTTGCGCAGCTTCTTGCCGATCCGCCGCCAATCCGCGCTACTCGTGGCGGTGGGGCGACGCATTCCGCTGGCTTCAACCCAGAGCACCGCAGTGCGCTCGGCCAGCAATCGCATCAGGTGGTGCTTGCTGGTCGGATCGGTTCCCCAGTCGTTGGCAAAGGCAACGACACCTGGCAATGCGTGTCCCGGCGTCTGATCAGGCAAACAGGCCATCCGCCGCCGTCACCAACGGCAGGTTCAATCGGAAAAAAAAGCGAGTTCCCTCACCCTGCGCCGTGGCAACTGAGAGCTCGGCCTCCATCGATTCCACCAGTTTTCGGCAGATTGACAGGCCAAGTCCAGAGCCGGAGAAGGCGTAGTCGCCTCCGGCTTGGCGCCGACGAAACGGCTCGAACAAGGTCGGCAACGCCGCGGCAGGGACGCCACGACCGCTGTCCTGCACCGAGCACTCCACCAACTCGTCATTGAGTTCGGTGATTTTCACTTCGACGAACCCCTCAGCGGTGAACTTGAGTGCGTTCGTCGTGAGGTTGAGCAGAACGCGATTGAGCGCACCGGGATGGCCCAGACGGCGGTCGTTGCGCGGCCCCTCGAAGCGCAGCTCGAGGCCCTTTTCTTCGGCGATCGGCAGCACGATATCACGAACCGCTTCGAGTACCTCCGTCATCGAGAACACCTGCTTGTCGTGACCGACCAGGCGATCGCCGCCGCGAACCAGCTCGATGACATCGCTCGCCACGGCGTTCAAGCCAAACGCGGCAGAATAGACAAGACCCAGCTGGCGTTCCTGTAGCGGGGTGAGCGGGCCGCTTCGGCCACGCAGCATCGTTTCGGCAAGAAAGAGAATGGAGGTCAGCGGCGAGCGGAGGTCGTGGGCCACCTCGACGACGAGGTCGAGCCCGCTCGGTCCGGTCATGCGATCCTGAAAGTGCTCCGACCACCCCGGTTCGACCGACGCAGCGACGGCTTCGAGCGCTCGGAGGAGTGGCAGGGAGTCCGCGGGATCGAGCGCAACGCTCCGCTCGATCACCCGTCGACGCACCAGCGTGATAATCCGGCGGGTCAGCGGAGAGGCGAGACCGATGTCGGCACGTGTCACGCCCTCGACGGCGTCGGTCATGCGTGACACCACGTCCGCCAGGCCGGCGGCGACTTCTGCCTGCGACAGGGCGTCCTCGGAAAACGCCCGCCAGTCTTCTACGAGCGCGTCCGCGATTTCGTCGAGCTGCTGCCGGGCAGAGGCGGCGAGCATAAGGCTACTCGCCGCGGTCTTCCCGCTGCAGCCCGTGCTTCTCCATCAGACGGTAGAGCGTGGTACGGTCGACGTTTGCTTGCCGGGCAGCCTTCGACATGTTGCCGGCGGCGCGCGCAACCAGACGAGTGAGGTAGTCTCGCTCGAACTGGGAGATGACCTGGTCCTTCACTTCATGGAATGGGCCGTCGAGCTGCGGGGCTGCGACGCGCTCCATTGGAATTTCGGCATCGTCATACATCGGGATATCGCCCGGTTCGATCAACTGCTCCGGTTCCACCAGAACCGCCACATGCTCGATAGCATTCTGCAGCTCGCGCACATTGCCGCGCCACGGGCGAGTCCGCAGGAACTCGACACTGGCATCGCTCAAGCGCGGTGCACGATCTGGCATCTGGCGATGGCGGTGCCAGAAGACGCCGAGGAAGTGATTGGCGAGCATCGCGATATCCTCGACCCGCTGGCGCAACGGTGGCAGCGTGATCGGAACCACCCGCAACCGGTAGAAAAGATCGCCGCGCAACACGCCGCGCTCGACTGCTTCCTGCGGGTCGCGGTTGGTGGCGGAGATGAAGCGCACATCCACCGGATCACCCGCCGTCTCGGCACCGACACGGCGAACGACGCCGTCCTGCACAACGCGCAGCAGTTTCGCCTGCAGCGGCAGCGACATTTCGGTGAGTTCGTCGAGAAAGAGCGTGCCGCCATTGGCGGTTTCGAGCAGACCGGGCTTGTCGCGGTCCGCGCCAGTAAATGAACCCTTGCGGTGACCGAACATCTCCGACTCAAGCAGTGGTTCCGGCAGCGCCGCACAGTTGATCGGCACCATCGCCCGCTTCGAACGCCGGGAGTGCTGATGAATAAACTGGGCGATCACTTCCTTGCCGGTCCCGCTCTCACCGCTGATGAAGACTGAGGCGTCAGTCGGCGCGACCTTGCGCGCCAATTCGACGGCCTTGCGAAACGCCGGCGAGATACCGATCAGCGCCAATGACTCAGAATGCGAATGCTGCCGAACAATCTGCTGGCGAAGGTCGGCTGCCTCGCGGCCCTTGAGCACGGCATGCGAGGCGCGGCCAATCAGGATCTGCAGGTGCGTGGCCGAGAACGGTTTCGGCAGGTAGTCCCAGGCACCCATGCGCAGCGCCTCGATGCTGGACGGCACGCTGGGATTGCCCGTCATCACAACCACCAGGCAATCGCGATTTGCTTCAAGCGAGGCATTGAGAATCTCGAGCCCCGGCACTTGTGACATGAAGAGATCGACCAGTACAACATCAAACTGACGGTTACGCACCAGATCCAGCGCCTCTTCGCCGCGGCCGGCCAGCGTCACGCCGTACCCTTCGCCCCGAAGCACTGAGGCACAGCTCTCCCTGAGGGTCCGCTCGTCATCGACGATAAGGATCCGGATCGAAGCCTTGATATCGGCCGGCAACGACAGCACGTCGCGGCTGGCAGGCGAATCCTGGGAGCCAGCGTCCTGCCCGGCTCCAGAGACAGCGGTCATCAGTTCTGCTCCACTTTTAGATCGAGGCGTAGGACGTGTCCAGCACCCTTCAAGGCGAAAAGCGTGCCGCGACTGTGGTGCCAGTACATCGAACTGACCGCCATTATAACTCATTCCGTGGCCTGAATGAGGCACCTGTCTCTTGCGTGCTGCGATAATTGTTGCGTAAACGCAACACAAAAAGTGGGTAATTGTCGGATCGAGGCCTCGGCCTAGGCCTACATAGGCTCACTACCTGATTCCCTGTCGCGGTATCAGCCTTGCATGACCAGCCCCCGAGCGGGCGATTTGCTCCCGTTCGAATCACCTCAATTGCGGGCACTATGGCCAATCTCGTTCCGGTACCAGAAGATTTACCGACCACCGCGGCATTTGGTGCGTTGACCGAAGGGATGTCCTCTGGCGGCAGCGGCACCGCCACCGGCCCAAAGACTTCTCCGATCGTCCGGTATTTCGGGGCGATCCGCCGGGTAAAGTGGCTGGTTCTCCTGCTCGTACTGGCCGGGTTGGGCGGCGGGCTGGTGGTGAGTCGCCTTCGCCCCGAAAGCTACGATGTATATGGTGGCCTCCAGCTGAACCCGGACGAGAGTTC
>JANYCP010000310.1 GCA_025360265.1 Gemmatimonadota bacterium | reverse complement strand
CCGGCCCCAACGTGCGTCCGACGAGCGTCGCCGCACTGGCGAGGAGCGTCAATATCCCGAGCCCCAGCAGCGCTTCAGTTCGCGGGCGCATAACGATCCGGTGCGGCGCGCTGGCGCCAGTCGGAAAACTCGGCCGCGCCGCACGGGACCCTGGCGAACGCGTATGCGTACAGGCGTCGAACCAGATCGCGAAAATCTTCGCGGGCCAATGAGGTCAGCGTGGTATCGCGCGCGTACTCCGCCGGCGTCTTGCTGGGATGGAAGCGCACCTGCTTTCGATCATCGAGCACCAGCACCAACGCCAGAAAATCCGCCTGGATCGCCTCGGCGAATCGCCCCGCCCGGGCCAGGCGATCGGCCTCGGTCCGATACCACGCTTCATCGCGACGCACTATCCGTTGGTCGCGATCCCCAGTGGTGGTGTCGGCCGAACGGACTTCGCTGAAGAAGCGCCACGTCGCGTGCACAACCAACGCCAGCATTCCCGCCAGGAGCAGGTAGATCACGATCCGGTACACGATGGGTTGCGTGAGCTGCATTCGGTCGAGCCAGTCACCAATTGCCTGCAGCGCGTGTCGCAACCACGTAAGCGGTTCGCCCCGGCGCACCCAATGGTACGCCGGTGCGGCAAACACCGAGTCGAGTACCGGTCGCAGCGAATCAGTGTGCTGCAACATCATCCCACAGGATGCGTGGCCGTCGCTGCGAGCAGCTCCAGGTCATACCCTTCCTTGCGCACTCGCAAATCGTAGTACAACACGGTGACAACGACGTACAGGAACGGGTACGCGAATACCTGGAGCACTCCGGTGAGGATCGCCGTCACGAACGGTGGCCAGGTGGCGACGAAGGCGCCGATACCAGCCACAACACCGACGATCATCGTGGGGATCAGCAGGAAGAGCACAGCGACCAACATCGTGATGAACACCTTGAAGCGGAATCCCTTGGTGAGTTCCCACGACCGGTTCATCGCGCCGATCGGTCCCAGCGGTTGTTCGAGCACCAGCGCCACCACGCTCAGGGCCAGCCCGCAATAGAGCACCACACCCGGGATGATCAAGACGATCATGCCAAGCCCCCATGCGATGCCGGTCATGAATGACACGAGAATCACGCGGCCGATCACCCCGGCCGCCTTTGCGAGCGCAGTGCCTGGCGTGATCGAGTGCCCGAGGTAGGCCGCCGAAACGAGCGAGGTGGTGGCGGCCACGGCGAATGCGTTGGCGACCAAGGAGAAGAGGAGGCTGGCCAGGAAGAGTGGCCAGCGATCAAGCAACATACTGGCCGCCGCCATCGGGTCCGCGTCCGCTTTTCCGGATTGCAAGTAGATGCTGATCACGAGCGGTACCGCGCGGCTCACCATGGCCACGATCACCAGCGGAAAGAAAAGGGCGCGGTACAGGCCGAACGACACGTCGAGCACTTCCCCGGTGGCGAGGGGGCGAAGCACAGGTGCGGCCATCAGTGGGGCTCCGGGCGAGGGGATCAGCGAGACCGTACATTACTGTCGATCGTCGTTTCCGGCACCCCCTCCCACTCCCGTCGTGACACGATGCCCGAACCAACCCCGGTCGATTACCGCCAGCACCTCGCGCTCGAGACGCCGGAACACGTCGTCCTCGATTACGAGATCGCCGGCGTTGGCAGCCGGGCCGCTGCAGCGATCGCCGACTGGCTGCTCATCATGGTGATCATCATCATCGGGGCGTTCGGTTTCGGCCTGGCCGCCACCACTGGGTCGGTTGCCAGAAACTGGAGCAGCGTGGCGTTCGGCCTGCTGGTCTATGCGCTGCAGATGGGCTATTTCGCCCTCTTCGAGGGACTGCGCGACGGGCAGACCCCGGGAAAGCGCTGGCTGGGAATCCGGACGATTCGCGAAACCGGTCACGGCATCACATTCGCCGACGCGGTGGCACGCTCCCTCCTGATGCCGTTCGATCTCCTCGGCATGATCGGAATCATTCTTGTTGCGGTTCATCCGCGGGGACGCCGTCTCGGCGACCTCGTTGCTGGCACGGTCGTCGTCCGCGACCAGCCGGTCCAGGTTCGCGCTGCCGCTGCTTCTGCCCGCGGCCCAGTCAGCGCCGACTCCGATCTCGGCACGCCCCAACTCGATGACGTGGAGTTCCAACTGGTTCGCGAATTCGTTGGTCGCGCCGAAGCACTGCCGGAGCCAGTTCGCGACCGATTCGCATCGCAGCTCGCGTTGCGTTTCGCCGAGCGCAATCCCGAGCGCCCGCAAGACGATTACGAATTCATCCGGCAACTGCACGAAGATGAACTCGCCCGACGACGCGGCCGCTTCGGTGGGCGTTCCGGGTCGAGCGCGGGCCGGGCGACTGGTGGATCGATTGCTGAACGCCTGATTGCGCGGAAGAATGTGCGCTGGAGCGAATTCCAGGCGCTGGCCGAGCAGGTCACCAGTTCAGGGCTGGACTCACTCTCAGCCGCGGAACTCCCCGATTTTGCAACGCGTTATCGCGAAGTCTCCGCCGATCTTGCGCGAGCGCGCGTGTATGGCGCCGACCGCGTCGTGCTGGCGCAACTCGAGCGACTTGTCGCCGCCGGACACAGCGCGTTGTACCGCAGTGAACGTCAAACCTGGGTGCGGATCTGGCAGTTTGTGTCGCGCGACTGCCCGGCAGGTGTGCTCCAATCCTGGCGATATGTCGCCGTGTCCTACCTGGTGTTACTGGTGTCCATCGGTGCAGGATACGCGTTGCTGCGCGAGCGACCCGCTCTCGCGCAGGAACTGATCCCGGATTCAATGCTGGAGCGGGCGGAAGCTGGCGCGGCGCGGATGTCGCGCGGCGAAGGATTTGTCGACGTGTCGAGCGAGTCGCGTCCTGCCGTCGCCGTCCGGATCATGATGAACAACATCAAGGTGTCGGCCACCTGCTTCGCGGCCGGTATCGTTTTCGGAATCGGCGCGCTCTTCATGGTGGGTTACAACGGCTTGATGCTGGGCACCATCTCCGGACACTTCGCCAACATCGGCATGTCGGCCTACCTCTGGACCTTCATTGTCGGTCACGGCGTGCTCGAGCTTTCGGCGATCTGCTTCGCTGGCGCCGCAGGATTGATGTTGGGGCGGGCACTGATCGCGCCGGGTGATCTGTCGCGTGGCGATGCCCTGACGCTCGCAGGACGCAGCGCGTTGCGGTTGGTGGGCACGGCGACGGTGATGCTGGTCATTGCCGGCACCATCGAAGGAATGGTGTCGACCAGCGCCATGCCGGTGAACGGCAGAATTGCGATCAGCGCGGGGAGCGGGGTGTTCTTGCTGCTGTATTTACGGAACGGAACAAAAGGGATAGGAGATAGGAGATAGGAGATAGGAGATAGGAGATAGGAGATAGGAGATAGGAGATAGGAGATAGGAACAAACATGTCGGTTCCTATCTCCTATCTCCTATCTCCTATCTGGCACTAACATACTACACACACCCGGGGGTAGCTTTTGGCTCCCGGACATAGGACCGACTCGGTCGGCTATTTCGGGAACGCGATCTGGATGAATCACGACCCGGAGAGCTGCTGGATGGCTGTCTATTCCGCGTACTACGACGCGAGTGGCTCGGAGACTGCCCCGGATGAACCCATTGTTGTCACGGGGGTAGTGGGAAAGGAGGCCGGATGGCTCGCCTTGGAAAGGGCGTGGCTCGCGGTCCTAAGGGCACACAATGTTCCCTATATCCACATGAAGGAAATTGAGTACGGGAAATCGCCTTTCGTCGGCACCGCCAAGAACCATGCGCTGTTTAATCGCCTCGTCCGCGTCATCAAGGACCACACCCGAAAGACTTTCCATATCCGGTTAGTGCCGTCCGACGTTGCGGCGGTGGCGGTAGAATACGATTTGAGTCTCGCGGGCGGGGCATACGCACTCGCGGCCCAGGCGGCCATCGCCAACGTAGACAACTGGTTCCGTGCCCATACCAAGCCTGCCCCACTCCATCATTTCGTAGAGAAAGGCGACACTGGTCAGCAGCATTTCAGGCGCCTCCAATCCGCAGAAGAAGACCCGGCAACAATTCTGCCGAGCAAGAGTCCAATCACCGGGGAGCGGTTCGTACCATTTCAGGTTGCCGACTTCTTGGGGTATGAACACCGTCGGGCAATGAAGTATCAGCTCCGCGATGGCCAGATCGAAATGCGCGAATCGCTCGCGGTGATTCTGAAGAACCTACCGGTCGATCGATTTATGGTCGACCAAGAGATGCTAGTCAAGCTGTGCAACGACAATCCGGATCTACTGCCACGCCGAAACGCGAAACGTCCACCGAGTCAGGACTGACCCAATGGACGTTTCTCACGTTTCGGTGCCGATGGACTCCGCACGACGAGAGGGGATCGAACCCTCGACGGACTTGCGCCCGTTACGGTTTCTGAGGCCGCTGCCTTGCCACTCGGCCACCGTCCCACGGGTCTACGGCACCGCAACAAACCTAACGCTTCTTGGTCGCTTTTTGTTTCCGCTTCACGACTTCCGATTTCGGCACAGCGACAATGCGCCGTGTCAGGTCGGCCATACGCTTCAACGCGGCATCCCCCGGCGTGGCCGGGGGTTTCGATTGACTCATCGCTTCCTCTTTCTGCCCCGTCTCAGTTGCGGGGCGCTTGCTCGGTCACGTCGTAGCCGGGGCGAGGTTCGCCCCGATCAATCCCTCGTAGGTCAAGCGTTTGCCAAGGATACCGCGCAAGATCGTCATGAAGCGATCCCCATCATTGCCTTCCCGCTCGTTGAAGCGGAACGCCTGTTCATCCACGTAGGCATGAGCGTGGAACGGGTCAATCGCGGTGTAGGTGCCCTTCACGGTGCGCTTGAACAGGCTCCAGAAGTTTTCCAAGCCGTTGGTGTGAACACGTCCCTTCACATACTCAACGGTGTGATCGACAATCGCGTGATTGAAAACGGTGTGCAGCTTGTTGTACGAAAGGAACGCATCGGTGTAGACCGTCGCGCCCGCTTCGACGTTCGCCTCGACAATCGGCTGGAGGTCCGAACGGCGAACAGCGGCCACGACGCCAGCGCGGACGCGGCTCTTGCCGTCCTTGCCCCGGCGCAGCATTCCGATCACTGGAGTCTTGCCGCCCTTCCGCTTCGATCCGAAGGTGCTCTTGCCGAGCATCCGTTCCCGGCGGGCCTTGTGCATGTTGCCGCCTTTGCCGCCGATGAAGGTTTCGTCGATCTCAATTTCGCCGTCCATCTTGGCGAACGACTTGCTTTGCATCGCCAACCGGATACGATGAAGCATGAACCACGCAGTCTTTTGGGTCACGCCGAGCGAACGGTGCAACTCGTAAGAGCTGATTCCGTTCTTGCAGTTGGCAAGCAGGTAGAGCGCCGGGAGCCACTTATCCAAGCCCAACGGCGAGTCCTCAAAGATCGTCCCAACCTTGACGCTGAACTGCTGCTTGCAGCCCTTACACTTCCAGATAAGCCGCGTCTTGATGAGAGAGACTTCGGTGCAAGCGCAACGGGGGCAGTAGACCCCCATCGGCCAGCGCATTTGGACCATGAACTGGAAGGCCCGGTCCTTGTCCGCGAAGTAGCGGATGGCTTCGGTCAGATTCTGCGGAGCGGCGACTGGAGTAAGCATGGCTATAAGGTAGCTGACTCACCCCGGTGTGTCAAGTATATTAGTGCCTCCTATCTCCTATCTCCTATCTCCTATCTCCTATCTCCCATCTCCTCTCTCTGTTTCAGACTTTCGGTACCCGTTGCGCGACCGTCGGCATGACGGGGAAGTTCGTGAACGGTTGTTCCTGATACCAGAATGCACACGAATAGAAATTGTCGGCGCGATTGTTGGCGTGGCCGTGTTCCATCGTGTGCTTCATGTAACTATTGAACGTGACGGGGTTGTCGCCGTGAAATCGGTAAAGGCAATAACGCCCGCCGGTTTTCTCGGGGCTCTGGATCAACGGGGCGCCGTATTGGTGGTGCGAGAATTCCTGCGCGTGCATTCGCCCGCCGAAGTTCCAGCTCCCGAGGAAATAGTCCTCTGTGCCGGTGCCGGTGATGACTGGTTTTGCCGGGTCATCGACGTAAATCATTTCATCGCCTTCGCCAAACCATCCTTCCGCCGTCTGGATCACGCCCAGCGTAACGCCCATGAGGTGGCCGCGGCCGCGGGTTTCGCAGTAGACATAGTTGGTGGCGCCATCGAGATTCTTGGAGCCAGCGAGTGTCTGCGCCGTGTTGGGCGCGGCCTGGCGGTATTGGGCGTGGAAGTAGAGCGCGTCGTCGGGAATGGAGTCGGCTTCGAGGTAGTCGATGTTGGAGTAGAATGCGCCGACATCTCGCGTTCCTTCATTGGTGACGGTGAGGCGTGCGCCCTTTCGGTACGGCATCGAGAAATAGCAGTTGAGCGACTGACCGGGCGAGCAGGCGAGGTACTGGCTTTCGAAAATGACGTAGTCACCGAGGTTGAGGCCGAAGAAGTCGCCGATCGGTGCCTCGATGCTCGGCTTCGTGTTGCCATCCCAATAGGCACGGAGCACCAGTTCCTTGAGGTGCAGCGTGCTTGCCGAAATCGTGAACCAGATGTGGCTGATGACGCCGGCACCTGTCGCATTGAAGATTTCCTTCTCGGCACCGGCCTTGATCGGCCAGGCGTCGCCATTGCCGCCGGTGACGTCAAAGCTGCCTTGTTTGCGCGAGCGATAACTCTGGCGCCGGGCGTAGTTCGGGACCCACTCGGTGCCCGGCGCCACGGGGGCGTTCAGGGCCGGGAGGCCGCCCAGTCCGGCCACGCCGGCCACCGTTCCGACGAAGTTTCTGCGTTCCATTGGGATCTCCACGTTCGAGTTGAGCCCTGATGGTGGGGCACGGCATGCCGTGCCCTTGCACCTGAGCGTGATGTGGACGTCGCCGTTACGGTGTGACCCGGTCCGATGGCAGCGTGATGCGCTTCGGAACCGTCTCGTGATTGAGGATCTGGTTGGCGATCTCGACGGCGGCTTTGCCACCGGTCGGGTAAACAAAAGTTGCCGCAAGCTTGCCATCGGCCACGGCCTGTCTCCCGCCATCCATGCCAGGCAGTCCGTCGATCCCGATGAATTTCATTTCCTTGTCACGACCCTTCGCCTTGGCCGCGAGATACGCACCGATGGCCATCGGATCATTGTGCGCGTACACGAGGTCGATGTGCGAATGCGCCTGGAGCACTGCCTCCATCTGCGTCATCGCCTCTTCCCGCAACCAGTTTGCCACCGGGTCGTGCACGATCCGCAGGCCCGGCGATTTCGCAACAACCTCGCGAAAGCCGGCGCTCCGGTCACGCGCCGGTGTCGATCCAGGAAGTCCGACGATCTCCACGATATTGCCGCGACCGCCAAGAATCGAGTCGGCGAATTCGCCGGCGGCTCGGCCGATTGCCCGGTTATCAGCCCCGATGAACGTCGTGTAGGTGTCGGCGTCGATTTCCCGATCGAGGATGATGACCGGAATCTTTGCGTTGTAGACCCGCATGACGATATCAGTGAGCGGCTTGGCCTCGTTCGGCGAAATGATCAGCAGGTCGATCTTCTGCCGCAGGAAGTTTTCGACATCGGCGACTTGCGTGGCGTTGTCCTGCTTCGCGTCGGCGTAGACAATCTCCAGGTCTGGAAAATCGCGGGCGCGCGCGGCGACCTCGGCGTTCATCGCAACGCGCCATGGTTCGCCGAGATTGGCCTGCGAGAAGCCCACGAGGAACTTGCCGTGATGCGTGCGGCCGCATCCGGCGACCAGCATGAGCGCGAGGGCGGCGGCCGTAGGGGCACGGCACGCCGTGCCCCTACGCAGGCCGCCGCCGCTGCACCCAAACCGCAGCGAGGATGATGATGCCCTTGAGAATGAGCTGAAGATTCGCATCGACGTTGTTGAGTCCCATGGAATTGTTGATGATTCCGATGATCAGGATTCCGACGATCGTGCCCCGTACCGTGCCCACGCCGCCACTGAGCGCCGTGCCGCCGATCACAACCGCCGCGATCGCGTCCAGCTCGTACGAAACCCCGTCATTCGGATTGCCTTGCTCGAGCTGCGCGGCGTGCACCAGACCTGCGATCCCGGCGAGCGCACCACAGATGACATAGACGCCCGCCTTGTGCCATGCGACCCGAATGCCGGCCAGCCTGGCCGCCGACTCGTTGTTGCCGATCGCGTAGACATAGCGTCCGCTCCGCGTTCGCGCCAGATAGAGGTGCATCACAATGGCGGAAAAACCGAAGATCAGGGCTGGCACCGGCACATAAGGAACCAGTGGTGCGGCGATGGCGTGCACCGATTCCGGTGCGCCACCGGCCCCGAATCCCAGCGGGATCGCCGCGCCGCCGCTCAGGTAGCGCGCCGCTCCGCGCGCGGCGCTCATGGTGGCGAGCGTCGCGATGAACGCCGGCAGACGCCAGCGTGCGATCACGGTGCCGTTCAGCAGGCCCCACAGGGCACTCACGGCGGTGACGAGCACAACGGACGCCCCTAACCCGACACCTTCGCGCATCCAGAGCCAGGCGCTCATGACGGCCGCGAATGCCAGCACCGATCCCACCGAGAGATCGATCCCGCCCGCGATGATCACCGCCGTCATGCCGACGGCGAGAATTCCTTTTTCCGAAACCTGGCGCAGG
Source organism: Gemmatimonadota bacterium (assembly GCA_025360265.1). Classification (GTDB taxonomy): domain Bacteria; phylum Gemmatimonadota; class Gemmatimonadetes; order Gemmatimonadales; family GWC2-71-9; genus Palsa-1233. Next base: position 4,874 of record JANYCP010000310.1, on the reverse strand, counting down.
ATATCGGTCAGGTTGCCGATGTCGAGGAAGATGAGTCGCCCGCCGCGCACCGGTGAGGTCACGATCGCCAAAAGCATGACGAGTGCGAGACCGGATGCGCCGGCATACCGTGAGATCCTCTCGCGCCACGTGGGCGGGGTAATCGGCGGCGGAGTTCCACCCCCGGACGGTACGTCCATGGCGGTCTGGCCTGCGGCAGCGGCGAGCACTTTCTCCTCGGACGCCTCATTGCGATTGAACTCTGCGACAACGCGGCCCTCGCGGAACACCAGCAGGCGATGACACTGCGTCAGCACCTCGGACATCTCCGACGAGCAGAGCACAATGCCGAGTCCCTGTGCTGCTAGTGCGCGTATTTCGGCGTGAATCTCCGCCTTGGCGGCGAGATCGATTCCACGGGTCGGTTCATCGAGCAGCAGCAGCTTGGGTGACGCGAAGAGGCAGCGCGCCAAGAGTGCTTTCTGCTGGTTGCCACCGCTGAGCGTGCGAATCGGGGTCGTGGCGGTTGCTGCTCGCACGCCGGCGTCCGCAATAATGCGTCTGGCCTCGCGATCTTCCCTTGCGCGATCGATCCAGCCGAGGTGACTCAGCGTCCCGAGCGCACCGATCGTGATGTTCTGGCCAAGCCCCAGGTCGGGAAGGATTCCGCTCGCCTTTCGCTCCTCGGGGAGCAGCACCATTCCCTCATCGTGCGCTCGGGCGGCGTCTTGTGGGACATATCGTTTGCCATCGATACGAATGTTTGCTGCCACCACGCAATCGAGTTCGCCCACCAACGCAAGCAGCAGATCGGTGCGTCCCGCGCCAACCAGCCCGGCCAGTCCGACGATCTCCCCAGCACGCACGGTAAATGAGACATCACGCAACCGAAAGCCATCAGGGCGCGCCGGGTCACGCACTGAGAGTCGTTCGACCTCGAGCAGGGGGCGTGCGGCGGTCGCGACCGGAATTAGCGTACCGGGCACAATCAGTCGCCCGCACATCAGTCGCACCATCTCCTCGTCGGTGAGTCCGGCCGCCGGTCGAGTGGTCACCCGCGACCCATCGCGGAGCACCGTGACACGATCCGCCAGGCGCCGCACTTCATCGAGCTTGTGCGAGATGTAGACGACGCCGGTGCCCTGTGTGACCAGCCGTCGGATCACCCGTTCGAGATGAGCCGCCTCTGCCGCGCCGAGTGATGCCGTCGGCTCGTCCATGATGAGCCACTGCGCGTTGAGCGCCAGCGCGCGGGCGATGGCCACCAGTTGCTTGTCGGCAGGAGTCAGTGTGCCGAGCATTGCGGTCGTGACGATGTGGTGAGTTTCGATGGCAGCGAGTTGCTGCCGAGCGTTTGCATGGAGGGCTGGCCGATCGATGAACGCCTTCTGCACTCTCGGCTCATGACCCAACGAGATATTTTCGGCGACTGACAGCGAACTCACCAGTTGAAGTTCCTGCGGAATCACGGCAATTCCGGCGGCAATCGCATCGTGCGGTGAAGTGAAGTGGTGCACGATGTCGCGTGACACCACCGATCCGGTGTACTCGGTCACTTCACCGCAAAGGATCTTCACCAGCGTGGACTTGCCCGCGCCATTTTCTCCGATCAGCGCATGCACCTCGCCCGACCGCACATCAAAATCGACATCGCTCAACGCGCGGACGCCGGAATACTCCTTGCCGACGCCTCGTGCGCTGAGCAAGGCGGTCATGCGCGATGTTCCGCGGCCTGATGGTTCACAAGCGCGTCGTCCAGGTCGCCACAAAGATTGACCTGAATTCCCATGGCCCGTGCCATGCACGCCTTGCGAACCAGTGCACGCTTGGCCGTGGCGGCGTCCGGAGCATACGCGACCTGGATGTGATTGGCCTGATGCTTGGCCATTAACTGGTCGCGCGTCACGCCATAAAGCACTGCATGCATGATCGGCCACGGCGGTGTCGTGGCCTGCCACCGGCGATTCGTTTCATCATCCGACAGCTTCACGACGCCACCACGGCCAATGTCCAGGTGCAGTGCGTCATCGGCGACATACACCCGGCTCCATACCAGTTCGCCAGGCCGGCTCACGCCCTTGAGCGTCGAGCCACCCTTGGGGAAATACATCGGTGGCTGCCGCGCACCCACCGCGCCAGCGTACCCGCCGATGAAGTGTGATGCAGGCGCGGCACCGGAGATGAGGAACACCCAGACGAACTCGTTGACGCCGAGTTCATTGACATGGGCGCCCCAGCGGACATCATGCAACGTGTTGGATGGATCGATGCCGAGATCGGTCCAGACCCGGTCAGTAATCAGGCCGTCAACACCAGCACACTCGTCGACTTCGTTGAAGTGCGGAACGGCGCGCCCTTCAAAGAGAATCTGTCCGTTGTCGCCGCGCACCGGCGGGCGATCGGGATTGTTGAGGAGTCCCTCGGTCAGGTCTGATGCGACACAGACATCCTTGAGCCCTTGCTGATACTGTATGCCGATCGCCGCGCATCCAAATGCATCGGCAATACGCACGGCAGCGTCATACATGCGGAGCCCTTCCAGCACCTGACGCGCGGTGAGGTCGGTGGCTTCGCTGTTGCCCAGCTGGAACTTCATCCCGCGCGCTTGCAGCCAGCTGTAGTGCGCCTGCGCCCGTTGCGCCGGTACCTGCTGCATCGCAGCGAATAACGCGCTCTGACTCAGCCGCTCCTTGAACAGGCCGGTGCGATGCAGCAGGTGGTCCGGTATGATGGCGTTGAACATTCCCATGCAGCCTTCGTCGAACACGCCGAGAATCGCCTGGTCGCGCTGGAGTGCGGTACCGAGTTCGGCGCCGCGATCGCGGTCAGACGCGAGGTCGCCCCCGAACGCATCGTCGCTGAGCGGCTGTGCATGTGAGCAGTCGTGGGTGATGGTGCCGGACTTCAACCACTGGGCAATGGCGTTGCGCGCGAACTCATCGGTAAAGTCTTCGCTCCAGATGGTGCTGTACTTGATGCCGGCCTTGGTGAGCGACCCGTTGAGGTTGAGGAGGCCTACAAGCCCTGGCCACTGACCGCTCCAATTGGCGAGCGTGAGGATCGGGCCGCGATGCTTCGAAAGCCCCGCCAGCACGTTGCTGGTGTACTGCCAGCACGCCTCGGCGACGATCAGCGGCGCGTCCGGATCGATCTGGCGAAAGATCGACATGCCGTGGGCCTGGCTCTTGATGAAGCCGTGTCCCTCCACGTCGTCAACAGGATGCCCGCGCACGACACGACGCCCCAGCGCCGCGAAGGTCTCGATGACGACGCCTTCCAGTGCGGTCTGTGCTGGCCAGCAGGCCTGGTTCGCTGGCAGGCGCGAATCGCCGCTGGCGACGAGAACGATCTCCGGCAATTTGTCGTTCATGGTGTCACTGGATGCGAGGGCGGGGGACGACATATTGTAGGTGCTCGCCAGCTGGAACACCAATATCCCGGCGGTTGCTGATGAAGTCCTCGAAGCCCCACCTGATCCTGATCGGCGGCTTTCTTGGTGCCGGCAAGACATCGGCGATGGTGGCGTTTGCGCACTGGCTCGCCGACCAGGGTATCCGCGCAGGATTCGTCACCAACGATCAGGGGAGCGACCTCGTCGATACCCGCCTGCTCAAGTACTGCGGCATGGCCACCGAAGAAATTGCCGGCGGATGCTTCTGCTGCCGGTTCAACGAACTGGTTGACGCCACCGAGCGGTTGCGCGCCGTGATCCAGCCCGACGTCTTCGTTGCGGAAGCAGTGGGCAGCTGCACGGACCTCGCGGCGACGGTGACCTACCCGATGCGCCGACTGCTCGGTGAGCAGTGCACGGTGGCGCCGCTCAGTGTGCTGGTGGATCCCGTGCGGGCCCGGCGAGCGTTCGGCCTCGATCACGGCGACACGTTCTCCGACAATGTGCAGTACATCTATCGCAAGCAACTGGAAGAGGCGGACGTCATTGTCATCAGCAAGTGCGAGACAATCGCCGGAGCGGAATGCAACGAACTGGCCGCACTGCTGGCTCGCGAATTTCCGCACGCGGATGTCATCGCGGTGTCATCGGTTGAAGGGACGAATCTCGATCGCTGGTTTCGCCGGGTGGTGTTCGATCAGCAGACGCCGCGCACGGCAATGGAAATCGACTACGATCGCTACGCGGACGGTGAGTCCAGGCTCGGCTGGCTCAACGCGAGCGTGCGGGCAGAGTCGTTGGCACCGGCGGATGGCAATGCGTTGCTGGAAGAGTTCGCCGCCGATGTGCAGCAACGCCTCGCTGGGCGAGGCATCGCGGTGGCGCATCTCAAGATGACGTTGCACGCTGGCGAGCGGATGGCATCGGTGAATCTGGTACGCAACGATTTTGTTCCCGAGCTTGGCACGAGACTCGATGTGCCGCTGGGCGCTGCGGTGATCACCGTGAATCTGCGTGGCGAGTCGGCGCCAGAAGCGCTGCGGCAGACGCTGATCGAAGCGCTTGCCAATCGCGGCGCCTGGCGCCTGGAGCTCGAGCACGTTGAAGCGTTCCGGCCCGGGCGGCCGGTGCCAACCCATCGTGACGCTACGCCTTCGAGTACTTGATCTCCTGCACGTCGACTTTCCCCGATTTGACGTCGAAGAATGCCTTCCCGCCCCGCACGCCGACGGTTCCGTAACCAGTCGCGGTCGCCAGAAAGGCCAAGAAGTCGCCCTTGATGCGGGGCTGTAGGTGCAGCACACGGTCCACCGCGTCGTAGCGGGCGCCGCTCAGCGATTCAAGGAGCGCGTACGATGACAACGCCCGCGCATACCAATGGCCGCACTCATACTCGTCGAACGGATTGCGCACCCGCCCGTCGTAGCGATCGCGACAGACTCGCACGATTTGCAGTCCCTCCGCGACCTTGCCCATCAGGATCAGGTGTGACGCCACCTGATAT
>JANYCP010000248.1 GCA_025360265.1 Gemmatimonadota bacterium | reverse complement strand
TCACAACCACATGGGCGCGCTCGGCCAGTCACCCGATGAAGTCGCCAGAGTGCTCGATGCGGCAGATCACCGGTACGTCAAACTCGAACTCGATGTCGCACATTATTTCCAGGCTGGTGGCGATCCCGCCAAGGCGGTGCGGGACAACATGGGACGGCTGCTCTTCCTGCACATCAAGGACGTGGAGAACACCGACGGCGGCTCCGGGTATCGCTTTGTAGAACTGGGCCGCGGGCGGGTACCGCTCCCCGACCTGTTCAAGGCGTTGGAAGAAACGTCGTTCGACGGCTGGGCCGTCGTTGAGCTTGATGCGGTGCCCGACAAGGCGAAGACGCCGCGCGAGGCGAACGCGATCTCGCAGCGCTACCTGCGGGGGCTCGGCTACGACATCGCAGCCGATGGCGCACCGCGACGACCGTAGCGAGGCCTGTGCAATGATTGGTGCGCACTGTGTGGCGCTACGGCCGAGCACAAGCACCACTTGCCAATCATGGTTCTTGCTGTAGCCTTTGGTCGCATTCTGGAATGCCGTGGTCGATGATCGTCCTTCACAGATGCCGTCCTCCCACCGAGGGTTCTACCATGAAGCGCTTGCTGCTCGCACTCCCGTTCCTCGTCGCCGCCTGCGATGGCGCGGCCATGCTGCCGACGGAAAGCACGGCATCCACCCCGAGCTATGCCGCCGGCAACGGACCTGCCAGGTACCAGCAAACGACGACCAGCTATCAGGTATTGGTTTACGACGTGTACGAGCATGACTTTGCGGTGAAGACAAACCCGTGCGACGGCTCGATCGCCATCACCGGTGGCACGCCCCTCCTGAGCGGGTATTACACCACGGAAACGATCACTGGTACGCTGGCCGGCGGTGTCATCTCGTTCCATTCGATCTACGACGGGCCGTTCAACCCGGGTGGCAACTACTTCTGGGATGGAAGCTTCTCTGCCGGCGGTGGGCCGTTGTCGGGGAGCGATATCAATGGACAGATCTTCACCGGAACGGTCAACCGGCTTGTAACGACGTCGACCAACTACAAGAACCACGGGGACTTCGTTTCGCACAACGCCGACAAGAACGATGCGGCCCACTCATGCATCGGGATGCCAATCACCTCGTAGTCCCACGATTGCACTCGATCAGCCAGGACGATCGACCGGAAGCCCGCCGTGACCACCAAACGAGTGGCCACGGCGGGCTTCGGGTCGAACCGGCTTTGAAGGGGATTCCCTCGAACAGTCGTTCCAACCCAATCGTCTCGCGGGTACTACAGCGAGTGCTGCAACAATCCATCGCATGAGGCACCGTCGCCTCATTGCACCGCCCCATTATCGCGGTACGTTCGCTCTGTCCCCCCGTAGTTTCACTGAAGGGCCCGACTCCATTCACGCTCCACCACCAGAGGGTACTCATGCGCTTGCATCGATCTGGAATTCTTGGTTTCACCATCCTGGCGCTCACTGCCGGCTGTTCGAACGAAACGGTGATCTCCGATAGCGCCGTCATGTCGCAGAATCCGTCCAGCGTGCAGGCCAGTCCGGCCGGAACCGCCGTGTTCAACAACACTCCGGCTTTGCTTCCTCCGAACATGCCAAGTCTCGGTTATCAGGCCAACCAGACAGGGAGTTCGGCGACTACATCGCGCTGGCGGGCACCGATCGGCACGCACGGAGCGCGACGGTGGACATGAGTGACTGGGCCAAGCACAGTGACTATCCGACAATGGCCGCCGCAGGATTCCAGCATCCGATCACGTTCAACATCTATGCGGTCGACCACACGAATCCGGCGCCGGCGGTAGGCGCGCTGCTCGGTACGGTGACGCAGACGTTCCTGATTCCGTGGCGTCCCGAAGCTGACCTGACGTGCGCCGGCGGAACGGCATGGCGTGCAGCGGACAATGCGTGCTACAACGGCTTTGCGTTCTCGATCGAATTCGACCTGCGCTCCCTCAACCTCACGCTGCCAAACGAAGTGATCTTCGGCATTGCCTACAACACCAACACGTGGGGCGCGAACCCAATCGGCCTCAATGGGCCGTACGAGTCGCTGAATGTTGGCCTGGTGTCGGCACCACCGTCACCGTCGGTTGGCGTCAATGTCGAGGCCGATGCGCTCTTCTGGAACACCATGACACCCGCCAACTACTCGGATGGTGGTGCGGGTGGTATCGGGACCTTCCGTCGCGACGACAATTGGACGCCGTACTCGCCGGCTGTCCGGCTGAATGCCTTCACCCCCGCGACAGCCGCGGCAAGCTGCAAGAATGGTGGATGGCAGACACTCTCGCGTGGTAATGGGAGCACGTTCACTAACCAGGGTGACTGCGTTTCGTACGCAACGAACGGAAAATAACGCGAGACTTCGCGTAACCACCACAGCGCCCGGAAGCAGTTCGCTTCCGGGCGCTGTGTCGTTCCGCACTGGCAACTGCCTAGTCGTGCCGTCAGGGATTTTTCTTCACTCCGCTCCCCGGCTCGGTGCAGGCCGCCATCGCCGGGTCCTTCATCGCCGAAGTCATCTCGACCCGGCGATCCCACCACTTCCCCTTGTCATGCGTGCGCGTGTTGATGTCTTTCCACTGCTGCGACACCTGACCGTCCGGAATTGGATAGCCCTGACCGAACCCTTCAACCATGCTGATCCGGTCGCCGGCAACACCGAATCCAGCAAGGGTGTGCGCGACGGTGCGGGCCCGACGCCATGAAAGACCGCAATTGTTAGCTGCCGTGCCCACGAAATCGGCGAAACCGGCCAACCGAATGTTGATTTCCGGGTACTTCTTGAGCGAATCTGCCGCCGCGCGCACACTGTCCTTGCCTGCTGCGGTGAGGACGTCCTTGCCGAAGGCGAAGTTGGTCCCGTACAGCACAATCTCCAGTGGCACCTCGACCGACGTTTGGTCGCTCATGCCTTCGCAGTTCGCCGTTACCGAGTAATTGCCGTACCGGTCCCAGCTGAAGCTGCTGCCCTTCTGCTTTGCATTGCCGGTGGCCGTAAGCGCGCAGTTCGGCAGTGCACGGTTGTTGCCATCGCTCAACATCCCAACGACCGTGAACGACGCTGACTCATTCACCTTCAACCGCGCATGATCTGGCCGCAGGTCAATTCGAGTAATTCTGGCGACCGGCGGTGGCGGCGGTGGTGGCGGTGGCGGTGGCGGTGGCGGCGGCGCCTTGACCACGATTGTGGCCGAACCCGTGAGCGCTTCCTTCGAATTGGAAGCCGTCACCAGATAGGTACCAGGCATCTGACCGGCCGTGTATTCGCCAGTCTGAGTGATCGTGCCGCCGGTCGCGGTCCACGTCACTTCACGCGGCTTGCCGCAGTGCAACGCAACGGCGGTGAATGTTGCCGTCTGGCCTCGCTCCAGCGCGGCACCACCGGGCGAGACGGTCACACCGTCACTCGACTTGTCGCAGTGGCTGCCGAGCAACAGGCTCAACCCGGCATTGACGCCGAGATTGGTGTAGTCGGGATGCGTCGTGACCTCACTCGACATCTTGTCGAGCGTTGCCTCCAACCGGAGCATACCGAAACGGAATCCGCCCAGCGCACCCCATCCGTGATCGCGGAAGTCGGCATCGCCGCCATACTTGTTCCAGACGTATCGGCCGCCGAGCAGGAAAGCCGAATTCTCTCCAAGCGGCACGTTGTAGGTAAGGCCGGCGTGAATCGGCATGTAGCGGACCTTGCCGCTGCCCGCTGCGTTGACCTGAGTCGTGCTCAGGTCGGCTTCCGCTTCCATGTTCTGGACGAAGAAGACGCCCAGCCGGCCGCCAAATCCGAATCCGCTTTCGGCCGGAAGCTTGTGCAGTACGTCGGTTGAAAGCGTCTTGTCAAACTTGGTCCAGCGCCCGAAGGCACCGAGTTCCACGGCCCCGGCGCGTTGCGCTGCGAGCGGGCTAGCCGCCAGCAAGCCGAACAGTGGAATCAATAGTTTTCCCGCGAACCGCATGTGTGTTCCCTTCCCGTTTGCCTAGGCGCCCTGTCATGACAGCCCATGCGTTAGCATCAGATGGCCGCCAGGATGCAATGGGCGACCCCTCGACCCGGACATGAATCGATGCACAGCTGTCCGGACTCGTGATAGGTGACGCTGGACGGGATGCAACGGCCACACTCATCGTAATGACGTAGTCCAAAGGGACTACTGCCTGCAGACCGCGTTCGGATCCGCCGAGACGACGAAGCTCACCGGGATGGCATAACGCCCGTACCTGTAATGATCATTTCGACAGTAACCTGGGCTCGGATCACCAGGGGCGTCGAACGTGCAATCGAACGTGAAACTGTGCTGTGGCAGTGCATTGACACGCTCGGCGACATCACCACGCTCGGTTGACAAGCGTCGTGCGCCGATCGCGTGGCACCGTCGGATCATCCGCGAAATAGTCCGCCCCAAACAACCCGGTCTCCTCGGCCGCATGAAACACAAAGAGCAGTGACCGCTCCGGCTTCACCTTCGGAAGCGCATACGCTTCGCCAATCTCAAGCGCCAGCACCGTACCGCTACTATCGTCGTCCGCACCATTCATGATTGAATCGAGCCGAAGTCCACCGTGGGCACGGTGCAGCGTGTCGATCAGTGCCCGTACGTGCGGCCCCTGCGCCGACAGCGAGCCACCGACACCGCAGAGCACAGCGATTGCAACGACCAACCCGCGAATCTGCGTCATGTTGAGAATACGATAAAGTGTGGATGTCGAGCGACCAGCATACGCCAACGCCATCGGAGAGTTCAGCCCCGTACCGATTGAAACCGTTGCCGCCTCGCTGCTAGGGACCATAGCCAGACGTCAGATTCGGGTGCACATTTACCGAATGAATGATCTCGGATCGCTCGCCCCGGTTGGCTGGCTGGTGTTCGCCGTCGGCATCGCCGTCATCGTCATCTCCGAAATGCCGCGCAAGGATCAAGTGCGCTCGCCGGCTCGACGCATATCCGGCGTACTGAGTGGCCTGGTTTACTGCCTGCTCGCGGGAATCGTGATCTGGCCCAACGCCACGAGCGCGATGCAGAAGCTGCTGGCGGTGGCTGCCGTCGTGGCTGGCGCGGGATCGTGGTATATCGGTCGCCACGCCAGGAAGATGGATCGAATGGCGAGGGGCACGTAGCCGCACCTCGAGGCCCGGGCGAGCGTTGGCGTACACGCCGGAGCCCCGCCGTACCGGTCCGCCGACGAGACACTGCCACACACGGTCACGCGTCTGCTCGACGAAGTTCGCCAGAGCGATCCGCTCGCGGCGAACAGTTGCTCCCGCTTGTCCATGCCGAATTGCGCAGCATTGCGGAAAAGGTTGGCGCCGAGCAGATCGTGTTCGAGGACCGGATCCACTTCCTGCGCACCGCCCCACAAACCATGCGTCACATGCTGGTCGATCACGCCCGTGGCCGCGATCGCCTGAAGGTCCGGCAAGGAACATCGGCGCACGGAGATCTCTGCCTGTAGTCCCCGGCAAAGGCGACGGATGGTCGCCGCGGGGCCCACGCCGCTTCCCCTTTCCGCTAGCAATCCAGACCAGCCAGACAACGATGAGCCTTGACCCGGGCCCGCGTGAAACGGACGACACGCCTCAGGTCCTCCGCGCGTGAGAATTGACTCGGGCTGCGTTCAAACGATACTTAGCGTGGCACACCGAGGAGGTACCATGTCCGGCACTATGGGAATGCTCCGCATCGACGTCGAAATCGAAAGCCACACCCGCCCGGGCGATCGGTGCCTCCTCCAGCGTGTCATCGTCGACACCGGCGCCGAGCTCTCCTGGGCACCCGCTAGCGTCCTCGAAAGCCTTGGCATCACCCGGGTGAAAAAGATCCGCTTTCAGCAGGCCGACGGCTCGGTCCTCGAACGCTGGGTTGGATTCGCGATCCTGCACGCCGCGGGCACTAACACCACTGACGAAATCGTCTTCGGCGACCCCAGCGATCTCGTCCTTCTCGGCGCACGAACGCTCGAAGGGATGAACCTCAAGGTCGATCTGGTCGGGAAGCGTCTCGTGGCCGGCGGACCGATGATGGCCGTCGTGCTACAGCGACAGTGCGGCAACTACGAAGTGCTATCGCTCCAGGGAACGGGAGAGCGACCCACCCAGGATCGGCGCGTCCGCATGAGTGAGGGGAGTCTTGCTAACGTCACGGCGGGCGGCCGCCGCCAGCTTCAGTTAGCGAGAACGCGTTCACCGGGGCATGCAGAGGATATCGGCGGCGCGGGAAAGCAGCATCAGAGCGCGGCAGCGTCGTTGGATTGATTTGGGGGGATGAGTCGTGGCGAGCACGCTGGTCCTTCGCTGCGCTCAGGATGAAAGGCTCTCTCTTTTCTCCTTCTCTCTCTTTGCTTCTAGATCTCCCAGTTCGACAGCATGACGCCATTCCGTTCCTGTTCGCTGAAACCTGCCAGCGTCATTCGCAAGTCAGTCCATTGCACCCGGTATCCGTCGGCAATCAGCGCGGCGTACAACTCATCATGCCGGGTTTGGCACCGGAGCGACAGGCGGTCGACTCCCAGCGTTGCCGCCTCACGCTCAACCGCATTGACCGCGTCGACAGCATCGGCATGCGTGCGCGCCACCAGCTTGAGAATGCGCAAATCTTCCTGCGCCCGGCCCTGCGCCAGCGGTGCCGCGTGCCATACCGCAAATGCGCGCAACACACCAGCACCATCGCGCAACAGCGTCACGTCGCCCAATTCAAGCTCGAGCGTGAGCTCCACCTCACGACTGAAGTCGACACCATGCACCACAACATTGGCGAGCGCCCGACATTCCGCGACTACGGTCGTATTGGCGCCGGCGACGTAGTCGCTCAAGCGTTCGCCGGCGACACCGGTACGGCGCGGCTTCTCCCGCTGCAACGTCACCGTGAGATGGTGCGGTACAAAACCGAGCTGTGAATAGAAACCGATGTTCTCGATCGTCCGGGGCATCGTCTCGAGCCCGATCGTCATGGCACCCTGCGGTGCAAGCCAGCGGATTCCGTGCCGCACGATTTCGCCGCCGTGTCCGCGTCCCTGACAGTCGGTGCGGACGGCAAGCGGCCCCATCCACCCCTCGGCACCCGAGCGATGCACCATGTTGAACGCGATGATGTCGCCGCGCGTGTCACGCCACAGAAACGCTCCGGCACCGGCGTCCTCGATCGCAAAGCGCCAGACCGCCGGGTTGAGATACGGCACTCGCACGCCCGACAGGCCGTCGCGACGGTAACGCTCGGTGAACGCTTCGGAGAAGAGGCGATTGAGCGCATCGATATCCCCGAGCGTGGCGCGCTCCGGTCCCGTGATCGTCGGCTCAGACCGCCACATCGAGCGCCTCCTGACCCACTTCCCAGACCGACGTCACGCCGCGCTCAACGTCATACGACATGCGAATCAGGCGATCGAATGCATCCCGCATCCCGTCGACGTGGGTAATGAGGATGACCTGCGGGAAACGATCCGAGAGTGCCCGGAGCAGCGCGAGTACCGACGTGCGGCGTTCTTCGTCGAGCGACCCGAAAATTTCATCGAGCACCAGCAGCGACAGCGGCTTCCCTGCCCGCTCGGCGATCATCTGCGAAATCGCCAGACGCATGGCAAGGTTCACAATGTCTTCCTCGCCACCGGAAATCACCGGCTTGACTTCGTTGTCCTCGACAATCGTCGGGACATAACTCTCGTCGAGCTCGAGATCATCGTAGCGACCGGCCGTGAGTTCGCTCAGCAGTTGCGAGGCGTTCTCCTGCAGGTCGGGTCGGAGGGCGAGGTTGAGTTCGGTGCGAAGGTCGCTGAATGCGCGGTCAAGTTCGTCGAGGAGATTGATCTCATCGCCGAGGGCACGGGCCAGCGCCGCTTTCGCGGTGCGATCTGCTTGGCGCGCCATCGCCGCCGCGCGCGATTCTTCGGCGCGTTCCAAGGCGGCGGCGGCCGACGACACGGCAAACTGCGCCGACTGCAGCGCGAGCTCCGCGTCGCGAACTGCCGCGGCCATTGTCGCGTGCGTCGTCGCATCCCACCCCAATACCGCCAGCCGTTCGTCGAGACCGGCCAACGCGGCATCTTCCGTGGAGGCGTTCTGTTCCGCCACCGCCGCTTGTGCCACCAGCGCCCCGGCACGCACAGCGATTCCGGTCAGTTGGTCGTGCTCGCGGCGGGCAACATCGAGATCGGCAAGTCGCGCCTGCACCGCGGCGTGACGCCCCGCATCGTAAGTTCCCGCCGGTCCAACCAGTTCATCGTCGAGACGCGCGACCTCGGCGATGAGCCGCTCCTGCTCGGCTTCCAGCTCGGTGCGCTGCCGCCCCTGCGCCTGCGCCTGACCCTGCGCTTCCGTCGCGCGCCGCAGTTCCTGATCGAGGCGCTGCCGCTCGGCGTCGAGATCCTTGATCTCCGGCGGCAGTTCGGCGAGCTGTGTGACCCGCTGCCCAAAATATTTGCCGTTCGTCGTCACTTCATCGAGCTGGCGGGCGAGCAATGCAAGCATTCCCGCAAAAGAGTCACCCAGCGGACGACCACAGGTTGGACAGATGCCCTCAGGTCCCTTGCTCTCGATCAGGTCGCGCTGCTCGGTGAGTTCCTTGAACTGATCAAGCAGCGCCTCCCGCTTGGTGCGTGCTTCCTGCACATCCTCAGTCCAGCGCTTACGGCGCTCGGCCACGTTTCGCTCGGTCGCCTCTCGCGCGGCGAGTACACCGGCGCGTGCCACCACCAACTCCTGCGCGCGCGCTGCCGCCGGAAGCTGTGTGAGCTGCTGGCCAATCTCGGCCATGCGCCCACGGGCCTGATCGCGCCGCGCCGCCGTC
>JANYCP010000240.1 GCA_025360265.1 Gemmatimonadota bacterium | reverse complement strand
GCACTGATGAAGAGTTGGCGGAGTTCCGGGGCCTGCTCCTCTACGTAGAGGGCAATCTGTTCGTCATTGGCGCGGCGGACATATGGCATCACCACGAACGCAATGACGGAAATACCGAGGAGCGCGTAACCGGTGACTCGCGTGGCGGTGATAATCGCGCCGGGCGAGCTGAGCATGGATCGAAGGCCGAGCCCGATGAGCAGGGCCACGATGATCGCGGCAACAATGACCGGTGCGCCTTCGAGCAGGCGACGCCGCCGCCAGTGATGGCGAATTGCGGCAACGGCCACCCGGAGCTCAGAGTCGCCTGCCAGTCCCGGCGCCGTCGTTCCACTCATGGTGCACTCCCTTCTGGGGCCGTGCCGACAATCTTCGCCGCCGTACCACGCCACCCGCGGCTTGTCACCACCGTTTCCACCACCAGCACAACGACAGCGAGCAACAAAAGGGTTCGCCAAATCTGCTGGCGCCGTTCGGCCTCCGCGAGTGTCGCCGCCGAAATCGTCGTCGCCCTGACCGAATCCTGACCAATGCCGACCAGCATGTCGGCTGCCGCCATCTGGGTGAGGTCGGACTCGCGAGCGGCGGGATTGACGGCGACCACCGCCAGTGGATCGCCCGACGGGCGTCCCTCAAAGATTGTATAGAATCCGGCTTCCTCGAGCGTCACGGCGGCGGCCGTTCGTCCCACCTCGGGCCGCAGCAGTTTTTCGCTTGGTGCCTTGACGACCGGATTGTGCGCGGCCGACGGCACCAGCCAGCCGTCCCCTGCCGTATACCAGAGCGGTGCGGCGGCATTCCCCGCTGCATGCAGCACCAGCCCCCGAAGGAATGGAAGGTATGTCGGCTGCAGGGGAAAGTCCCCGGACGTTGCATCCAGCGGCATGGCATTCACCAGTACGTGGCCGACGCCCTCTTGCCGCTCCAGCAACGCCGGAGATCCGTCGTCGAACCGGGCGATCACCTGTGCGTCCGCCGCAGGCACCAGCTTGGCGTACCGGAAGAAACGAGCGCTCCCCAATGGCGAACTGGCACCGCCACGAAATGGCGCAAAGATCGGATGTTCGAGCGCCGTTGCGCCGAGCACACCGCCGCGATCACCGGTGCGATCGACCATCCCACGCGCAGTACCCGGCAGCATCGCCGACGTCGTTGACCTGTTGCCCATCCGCACGCCGGCGATGGCAACGAGCCCGCCGCCATCGTGCACCCATGCAGCGAGGGCGGACCCTGATGTTCCCCCGGGCACGGCCACATCATAGAGCACCACGGCGAGCGCATCACGCAACGTGGTCGCGTCGAGCGTCGCCGGATTGCGTCGCTCGATTCGCAATGTCGGCTCGTCACCGGTCTCGAGCGCCCGTTCGAGGTAGAGCGTCTCATCGGCCGCCAGGTCAGGCGGCACGGCCAGCAACACGCGCCGCGTCACCTGCGCCGGCACAATCGCGTTGAACACATCATCCGCCGGCAGCGAGTCGTGATCGATACTCACAATGACGCGTACGCCACCCACCGGCAGCGCCACCGGATCGAACGCAACAGACGACGGCCCGTTCGGTGGCAATGTGATCTCGCGCGTACCACTGACTCGACCGTTCACCGTCAACGTTGCTTTCGTCTTGCGCGGACCGGCCAATCCCCTGGTCGCAATGTGCGTTGAGACTGCGAGGCGATTTCTCGCGTCACCCGTGCCAGTCAATCGCTGCACAGCGATCCCCGTCACCGCGGTATTGCCGTGCGACTTGGGGCTGGCGTTGATTGCCCGAAGATTCACTGCGGGCGGCAACGTAAGACCTGCGATGCCCGCCGATCCACTCCGCTGCAAGTCGGACACAACAAGCACCTCACCACCCGTCACGTCCGCTTCCTTCGACAGCAGTTCCCGCGCCGCACGAATTCCGGCGCCGTAGCGAGTACCACGCGTTCCCGGATGTATCCGACCAATTGCCGCCAGCGCCGTGGCATGATCCACGGTGAGCGCCTGCTCCACCGTCGCCTCTTCGTCAAAGGCGATCACGGCGACACGATCGCCTGCAGAGAGTCCGTTGACAATCGCACGCGCTGAATCGAGCGCCACCGGCCAGACCGCCTGGTGCCCCATGCTCATCGACTTGTCGAGCAGGATCGCCACGCGTCGAGTGCCCTTCGCCGGCCCCGCGTCGGGCTTCGGCCGAAGTACCGGACGCGAGAACGCCAGGACTGTTAGCGCCACAATCAACGCGCGAATCAGTAACAGCGGGAGATCGGTGATCCGACGGCGCCGTGCGGTCGTGATCGTGATGCGCTGCAGGAACATCAACGACGGAAAGCGCATCGGCCGCTCGCGCTCGCGACGCCGCAGGTGCAACAGGATCGGCACCACCAGCGCGCCGAGCCCTGCGAGGATCGCCGGCACCAGGAAGACCAGTGGCATCAGCGAACTCGGCTTCCCATGAGGCGCAAGTCAAGAAAGGTTCGCAATGCTGCATCCAGCGGCTGGTCCGTTTCAATTGCTGAATAGTCGATATTCTCGCGACCGCATTCGCGCAGCAATTCGGCGCGATGTCCGTTGAAGATTTCCTGATATTGCTTGCGCAGGTCGTCGGGTCGCAGCGGCATGCGGGCCCCGGTTTCCGAATCCTCGAAGTTCCCCGGCGCGCTCCATGGCAGGTCGCGTTCTGCCCGATCGATGAGATGGAACACCACCACATCGTTGCCGCGCGACCGCATACCGCCGAGCGCTCTGCGCAACACTGCGGGATCTTCATAACAGTCGGAAACGAGTACCACGATACCAGTCCGACTCCGCAGCTGTGCCACTTTTTCGAGCGTAAGCGGAATCTGCCCGGGCCCCTTCGCCTTGACGCGCCCGAGCGTGTGCAGCATCAAGTTGAGATGCCGGGTTGACGGCGGCACCACGTCAACGGTATCGCCCGAGAGCGTGACGAGTCCGATACGATCACCCTGCCGCTGGGCGAGCCAGGCGAGCGACGCCACCAGGAAGCGTGCGTAATCGAACTTCGTCACGCCATCGCTGCCGTAATCCATTGACGCCGACGCATCGAGAGCGAACACCACATCGGAGTTGGTGTCGGCCTCGTACGTCTTGAGATAGAAGCGATCGGTGCGGCCATACACACGCCAGTCGATGCGCCGCAAATCATCGCCCGGTTGGTACGGCCGATGTTCCGCGAAGTCGAGCGACAGGCCGGCGCGCGATGAGCGGTGCATGCCGTGGAGAAACCCGTCAACGACTGCCCGGGCCAGCAGCGACAAGTCGCCAATCTGGCCGAGAATCTTCGGATCGATGAACGTCTGTGCCGCGGTGTTGTCCACGAGTCCTCAGAGACCTGACTTCGGCAGCGGCACCGCGTCGAGCAAGCGATCGACCAGTTGATCCGTGGTGATGCGCTCCGACTGCGCCTGGAAATTCCGGAGCAGGCGGTGACGGAGTACCGGCCGCGCCAGTGCCTTGATGTCGTCGAAGGTGACGTGCGTGCGGCCTTGCAGCAGCGCGCGCGCTTTCCCACCCAGAATCATCGCCTGCGCCGCGCGCACACTGGCGCCGTAGGCGAGCCACTGGGCCACAAACTCCGGCGCACCATCGCCGCCGGGCCGAGTCGCCCGAACCAGCTTGACGGCGTAGCGGACCACGGCATCGGCAACCGGCACACGCCGCACCACCTGCTGAAACGCGAGGATCTCCTCCTTGCTCACGACCGGATTGATCGCACTCGGCGGGATCGATGTCGTGTTGCGTACGATCGCCATCTCATCCTCTTCGGGCGAGTACTCCATCACGACTTCGAACATGAAGCGATCGAGCTGTGCTTCCGGCAGCGGATACGTCCCTTCCAGTTCGATCGGGTTCTGCGTGGCGAACACGAAGAACGGTGGATCGAGCGTGTAGGTCTTCCCCTGCACCGTCACGCGCTTCTCCTGCATCGCCTCGAGGAGTGCCGCCTGCGTCTTGGGGGGCGTCCGGTTGATTTCGTCGGCCAGCACCACGTTGGCGAAGATCGGACCGGCGAGGAACGAAAGCTTGCGATGCCCGGTGACCGGATCATCCTGGATCATGTCGGTACCGGTCACGTCGGACGGCATCAGGTCCGGTGTGAACTGGATCCGCGAGAACGAGAGATCGAGCGCGCGGGCCAGTGAATGAATCAGCAGCGTCTTGGCGAGACCGGGAACGCCGACGACAAGGCAGTTGCCACCGCCGAACAGCGCAATCAGCGCCTGTTCGACCACCACGTCCTGGCCGACAATGATCTTGCGAAGTTCCGTCGTGATGCGGCCCGCCGCGCCATGCAATCGCTCGGCGAGTGCGGCGTCGTCGAGCTGGCTGAGCTGCGAGGGCGATGATGTCATGGTCACGCGAATTCCTTTCCGATCAAGTGTGTCCACCCTGAAGTTCCAGCAATAATGCTTGCGCCTTCTCAAATGCGGGTGCCTGTTCCAGAACTACCAGAATCTCCCGCCGCGCTGCCTCCTTGTCACCGGCGCGCAACAGCACACGGGCCAGCTGGTACCGTGCCTCGAGCCGATCCGGGGGGTCGAGCGCCAGAAGGGCACGGCGTTCGGCAACCGCGCGCTTCACGTCGCCCAGCTTCTCGCTCAGTTCAGCGATGCGCAGGTGCAGCGCAACGTCGTACGGCCCAATCCACTGCTGCCGATCCAGCGCGGCAAGCGCAGCGGTGGAATCGCCGATTGAAAGGTTCATCGTGGCTTCGACGTCGTTCGCCTCGCGCGCCGTTTCGTTGCGCATGGTCACCCGGTGAAGCTGTGCAACCGCCGCCTTGATATTCCCGGCGTCGCGATAATAGTGCGCCAGCAGCCCGGCCGGTCCATCCGGTGAGCCGTCCTCGGGGAAAAGCTGCTCGGCGCGCAAAAACAGAACACGCGCTGAATCACTCTTGCCGGCCGCGAGCAACTCGGTCCCGGTGCGTACCAGGGTGACATACGTTCCCTGCGCGTTGCGGATGCCATCGGTGGAATCGATCACCGCAAAAGCCAAGGCATACCGAGTGCGCAGCCACCCGTCGAAATGCTGGTCGAAGGCGTCCGGCGTCATACTCAGCACCTGCTTGAGCACTCCCCGCGTGTCGAGTCCATCGGCGAATCCTTTCAGCATAGCACGAATCGAAGCGGTGCCGTGCTCGGCTTCGATCATCGCCATCACCAACGACGCTTCGAGGTAACTGAGACCAATCTCCGCCGGAAATGCGGGACGAACCAGTCCCTCGTTGATGTTGCTCGCTTTGGGAAGGACGCCCCCTTTGTATGCAGCAATGAACAGCGGCGACACTTCGGAGCCCCAGCCCCTGCCAGTGCGCCGCTCTTCCAGCACAGACAAACCTTCCGAAATCCACCTCGGCACCCGGAAATCCGACAGCCCCAGCGTGAATGTGTGCGCCAGCTCATGCCACGCGGTGGAGCCGTAATTCAGGTCACCACTTTCCTGGGCCTTGGGTGAATCCAGAATGATGACCGGGCCGAAACAGACGCCGAGCGCACCAAGTCCCGTGAGTCCCACGGTGCGGACCGAAAAGTCGGCATGTCGACCGTAACTCTCAACGCGAATCGGTGTCGGCGGCTTGTAGCCATACCGAACCGCGAATGAATCGTATGCGGCCTCGAGCAACGGGCCGAGGTACATGCCGAGGTATTCGGCTTCGTCGGCCGGTGCAACAATTTCGAACCGCGCAGTCTTGACGGTCCGGAACTTCTTCACGTTGTCGAGCAGGTCGAGCGTGTTCTTGTGCCAGAGATTGTACGGATCGAGAATGAAGGCGCGATCAAGGCTCGAGCGGCCCTCGAACATGGCACCAGTACGCAGCTGATTCTCGGCGAGCACACCGAACGCTCGCGCCGATTGCGAATCGGCCGTCACGGCAACCTGTGCCATGGCAACAGCATCTGCGTACCGGCGCTGTCGCGCTGCGGCCTCGGCGATCTCGGCAGCGAACGTCGCCGAAT
Source organism: Gemmatimonadota bacterium (assembly GCA_025360265.1). Taxonomy (GTDB): domain Bacteria; phylum Gemmatimonadota; class Gemmatimonadetes; order Gemmatimonadales; family GWC2-71-9; genus Palsa-1233. The sequence continues at coordinate 421 of JANYCP010000240.1, read as the reverse complement.
GCGGTTCGGCCCGCTCGGCACTCGCCTTCGCCGAGCGATACTGCACCGAATCGCCACGCAGCCACGCGATCGCACCAAGGATCGCCCACGATGCCACAGATGATGAATCGTACCGAATCGCTTGTGATGCCTGCGCCGTGGCCGAGTCATATGCCTCGGCGCCCAGGTGAAGCTGGGCAAGGAGCACCCGGGCCGGGACGAGTGTTGAATCGGCGACGAGCGACTTGCGAACCGCTGCAGTAGCCTTGGCGTCACCACGAAATGAAAGTGAGCGCGCCATTCCCAAGAGCGCTCGCGCATTCCCCGGTGCGATGCGCAAGACATCAGTGTACGTCTCCTCGGCATCGGGCGCATTGTACTTGTCCAGCAGCAGATCGGCTGCGCGCAACCGGGACTCGACATTGGTGCTGTCTGCGGCCGA